>JAHFUH010000027.1 GCA_023265215.1 Acidobacteriota bacterium | reverse complement strand
CTTTGATCCAGTCCCGTAAGCGGAACCCGTTTCAGCAAAATATCTAATATAAATCATGGAAAAACGCGCAATATTAGCCATTGGACTATCAGTGCTGGTTTTTATTCTGTTTCAATTCTACCAGCAAAAATACATGCCCCGCCCCATGCTGACTCGGCCGGTAACGCAGACAACCAGTTCGAACAGGAAAGCTCCCGAACAGACCCGGCCGGCACCCACGGTGGCTGCTATCATTGCCCCTTCCGGTGCCGATACAAAGGCGAGTTCTCAAAGAGTGGTTGTGGGGAGCGAGCTTTATCGGGGAGTGATAGATAATCAAGGGGCTGTTCTGAGGAGCTGGCAGCTGAACAAATATAATTCTTCGCAGGGCGGGATTTTCGAGATGATCCCGGCCAAACAGGATATAAGTTTGACTTACCCCGGATCCCTGATATTCGAGGATTCCGGATTGACTGATCTGGCGAATAGTGAGCTTTACGAAACGACAGTTAACGGCGGTCCTGCCTCGGAAACAAACCTTTCTGCGCCTGCAACAATTGTTATGAAATTGAGGCGGGGCGATCTTGAAATCGAGAAAAGCTTCGTATTTGATAGGGATAATTACCTGGTCGACCTTTCGGTGACAGCTGCAAAGGGAGGCAAACCGCTCGAATACCAGTTCCTGGTGGGAAAAGACCTTGGACCGGAGGCGGAACATCTGGCCTCTCCCGCGCAGCTGGAATGCGTCTATTATCAGGGGGGAAAATCAAAGCCGGATCGTGAAAGTCCCCCCAAGGATGAAAATGTCAAAAGAAACCCGGGGGATATCCGCTGGGTCGGATTGGACATGCACTATTTTTCCGCAATCGCTATCCCCTCGCGCCCGTTGCCTTATTATGAAATTCAGAGAATTCCAAAAAAAACGCCTGGCATTGACGGAAAAGAGGTGGAGAGAAACCTGCTTAAGATAACCACGCCGGTTGATGGTTCCCTGCAATACAAAATTTATCTCGGTCCCAAAGTGCAGGCAAATCTCGACGCGGTCAAGGCTGCAGACATTTCGGGCGTGATCAACTACGGATTTTTCGGGATTATTGTGAAGTATCTTCTGGTGCGGCCTTTGCGGTGGATATATCAGTATGTCCACAATTACGGCTATGCGATCATTATTCTGACGCTTCTGCTTTCGCTGCTGTTATTTCCTTTCCGGTTGAAGCAGATGCTCTCGATGAAGAAGATGCAGGGCGTGCAGCCGAAGGTTAAAGCTATCCAGGATAAATATAGCCGCTACAAGAAGACGGATCCGAAGCGTGCTGAAATGAACCAGGAAATTATGGCGCTCTACAAGGCGCATAATGTGAATCCGCTGGGGGGATGTCTCCCGCTTGTGATGCAGATGCCGCTTCTGTGGGCGTTTTATTCCCTACTGCAGTATTCAATCGAGTTAAGACAAGCGCCTTTTATTGGATATATTCATGACCTGTCCACAAAAGACCCATATTATGTGCTCCCGATTATAATGGGCATCACGATGTTTATCTCGCAAAAAATGACTCCGATGACGCCCGGAACGGACCCAACGGCATCAAAGATGATGATGATAATGCCGGTTGTTTTAACGTTTATATTTAAGGATTTATCGAGCGGCTTGAACCTGTATTTTCTCTGCAGTAATATCTTCCAGGTTGCGTTTCAAAAAATAGCTGAAAGGTGGACAGGTGGCGGAATATCAGGAGCTAAAGCAAAGTCCTAAGAGACAGGAATGCTCGACGGAATCCGTCATTCAATTTTGCAGGGATCTGATCGCCTGCATGCAATTGGATTTAAGTCTGCAGGGCAAAGGCGAGGAAGGTGTGATATACGTGAACCTTAGCGGACCGGACCGTCCGTTTTTGCTTTCCAATTCTGCATCCATGCTGAACAGCATGGAATTTCTGGCAAATAATGCGTTTCGCGGCGGCAAGGAAGAGGCGCCTGGAATTGTTTTGGATTCGGACCACTACCGCCAGCATCGGGAAGCGGAATTGGTTCTTCTGGCCCAGATGGCAGCCAAAAAAGTGATTGCCCTGCGGAAAGCGCTGGAGCTGCAGCCGATGACTCCGCGGGAGCGAAGAATAGTTCACATTGCACTTGCCGAAATAGAGGGGGTTCGCACCCAAAGCGGCGGCGAGGGTGAAAACCGCAGTGTTACAATAATTCCTTCCTGAAAATTCGAGATTTTCTCGCGTGAACCACATCTCGAATTCTGAAGCATCCTATGAACGATCAGTCTGATTCGATTTGCGCTCTGTCGACTCCCGCCGGGCGCTCCGGCATGGCGGTAGTACGGGTAAGCGGCGAAAAGAGCTTTCAAATTGTTAGAAGTATATTTTCCCCCGCAAAACATTTTGAGTCGCCCCCTGCGCGACTTGCGATGCTCGGTCGAATTGTGGATCCGGTCGATGGCTCCGTAATGGACGAAGCGGTTGCAATATGCTTCCCGTCTCCTCATTCCTATACGGGCGAAGATATGGTCGAAATTTCGTTGCATGGCAATCCTGTCTTGGTCGCGACATTGCTGGATTTTCTCTGCACATGCGGCGCCCGAATCGCGGAGCCGGGAGAATTTACGATGCGAGCTTTTTTGCACGGACGCATGGACCTGACACAGGCGGAGGCGGTGCGGGACCTGATCGAAGCGACAACAAGACGCCAGGCGCAGGCAGCGGCGATGCAAAAATCAGGAACTATAGCGCTGCAGCTGAAACCCGTTAAGGAGCGGCTTATCGAAATCATCGCCAATCTTGAATCTGCAATTGAATTTGTCGAGGAGGATCTCCCGCTGCGGTCGCGCGAAGCGGTGGTTGAACAACTGAGAGGTCTGCAGGATAATTTAGGTAAATGGATTGATTCCTACCGGCAGGGGAAAATAATTCGGGATGGATTCAGTATGGCTGTCGTCGGGAGCCCGAATGTCGGAAAAAGCAGCGTATTCAATGCTCTTTTGGCGCAGGACCGTTCCATCGTGGCTGATGCGCCGGGAACAACGCGGGATTTGGTTTCCGAATATGCAAATATGGGCGGAATTCCCGTACGGCTGATGGACACTGCAGGTATTCGACAATCGAATGATCCTATTGAGCAGCTTGGAATGGAACGCAGCCAGCAGGCGATAGCCGATTCGGACGCGGTTCTTCTGGTTGTGGACAGTAGCCAGCAGCCATCGAGTGAGGATGTGGATCTGCGAAACGGTATCGAATTGCGGACATGCATCATAGTAGTGAACAAATGCGACCTGCCTTCGCTTTGGACGCTGGAGCAAATGGAGCGGTTTGCCGACAGGTTGCCGCTAGTGGTAGTGTCAGCCAAGACCGGTTCAGGGATGGAGCAGCTTCGTGCGGCTGTTTTTAACGGAATAATGGGCACTCCTGCCGGCTGGCAGGATGGGATCATGGTGACAAATTTGCGGCACTGCCGATGCCTCGAAAATGCCAAGGAACAGCTGGAACGGGCGGCATCCGCTCTTATAGGAGGGATGTCGGAGGAGTTTGCTCTCACGGATCTGCACGAGGCGCTGAAGTCGTTGGGTGAGATTACGGGTGATACGCATGTTGAGGACGTGCTTGCGAAAATATTCGCAAACTTTTGTATCGGCAAATAGCTATTAATCATAGATAACAGATGAGATACCACAAAAATAGGTTTTGCTTTTTCCTCTTTTTCGTGGGTTTTTGGGGAGAGAATGAAGTCAGCAACGCATCATTCGGAGGAATTCGACGTTGTGATTGTAGGCGGTGGACATGCCGGGTGCGAAGCCGCCATGGCAGCTGCTCGTATGGGGGCAAGGACGACTCTGTTGAGCCTTAAGAGCAGCCGGTTGGCACAAATGTCGTGCAATCCCGCGATTGGTGGAATTGCCAAAGGACACCTGGTGCGTGAAATAGACGCGCTGGGCGGCATAATGGGGCAAATAGCAGATAGAACGGGAATTCAATTTCGCCTATTAAACAGCAGTCGTGGCCCCGCCGTACAAGCACCGCGCTGCCAATCAGATAAATCTAAATATTCCAATGAGATGCGGATAGAAATGGAGTGGCAGGAGAACCTTTTTCTGCAAGATGCCGAAGTTTCAGGCTTAATACTGGAAGGAAATGTTGTGAAGGGGGTACAACTATCCGATGGAAGCCGGATTCAGGCGAAAGCGGTCGTAATTGCCACCGGGACTTTTCTCAATGGTCTTATTCATATTGGCAACCAGAGTCGGGCTGGGGGCCGCATCAGCGAGCAGCCTTCGGTATTGCTGGCGGAAAATTTAAGAGCACTGGGTTTCTGCATTGGCCGGCTCAAGACGGGCACTCCTCCGCGCCTGGACAAACGCACGATTAACTACGCGCAATTCGAAGAGCAGAAGGGGGACCCTAATCCGACATTTTTTTCAACGAAGACAGTAAGCTGCACACTTCCACAGATTTCCTGCCATCTGGGCTATACGAATGAACGCCTGCATGAAGTCATAAGAGCGAATCTGAAGAGATCGGCTCTTTATGGCGGTTTCATAACCGGGATAGGGCCGCGCTATTGCCCGAGTGTCGAAGACAAGGTGGTTAAATTTTCAGGAAGAGAGAGGCATCAGATATTTCTGGAACCGGAAGGGCTTGATGCGGATGAAGTCTATATTAATGGACTTTCAACCAGCATGCCGGAGGAAGTGCAGCAGGAAATGGTTCGCTCTATACCTGGTTTGGAAAAGGCGAGGATAATCCGGCCCGGGTACGCAATTGAATATGACTTTGTGATACCGACGGAACTCCATCCAACGCTGGAAACAAAAAAAGCATCTGGTCTTTTTATGGCAGGGCAAATAAACGGGACGACCGGCTATGAGGAAGCCGCTGCGCTGGGAATTGTAGCTGGAATTAATGCCGCGCTTAAAGCTAGAAGACAGGACCCAGTGGTTTTCCCAAGGGAAGAGAGTTACATAGGTATTATGGTGGACGATCTTGTGACGAGGGGTGTGGACGAGCCATACCGAATGTTTACATCCCGTTCGGAATTCCGGTTATTGATGCGCATTGACAACGCCGATCGGCGGCTGACGCCGCTTGGCCACAGTCTGGGGCTGGTTGACGATGCCCATTATCAGGAATTTCTGAAAAAATACCAGGAGGTTGACCAGCTTCGGGATTTCATGAAAGGACATCGCTGGAACCGCGAAATTGAATGTCCGGGACTTGAATCACAATTGGACGCCAATGCTGTCAAGGGATCCACTCTGGAGGAAATTTTGCGGCGCCCAGGCATCAATGTCGAAGATCTGGCTCCGCTTCTTCGGGCGCACAGCAGAATGCCTTCATGCGTAGCTGTTCGAAACGCGGTCGAGATAGAAATCAGATATGAAGGGTATATTCAGCAGCAGATGCGGGACGCCGAAAAAATCCGGCGAATCAGCTCGCGGCTTATACCGCTGGATTTGGATTACGCGCAAATGGATGGGCTCAGCCGTGAAATACGGGAGAAGCTGAAAAAAGTGCAGCCGAAGGATCTGGCTATGGCATCGCGAATTCCAGGAATTACGCCCGCTGCAGTTTCCATCATAGGCATTTATCTGGAAATGCGCCAGGCAGGTCGAAAAAACTCATTTAAAAAGCCTGAAACCTAAAAAGAGAAAATGAGAGTGGAACCCGCTGAAGGGCTAAAACTGCTTCTGGGCGAATTCGGGATTTCTCCGGGATCCGAAAGCGCCTTGAAGTTCCGGGCTTTCCTGGCGTTGCTCCAAAAATGGAATGCACGCATAAACCTTACAGCCTCAACAGAATGGAATTACTTAAGGCCTTTTTTTGGGGAGGGCATCTGGGCCGCCGGTTTTTATCCGGATTGGTTGGAGAGACATCTGGATATTGGCAGCGGAGCGGGATTTCCAGGCATTCCTTTGGCTATTTTGGCGCCGCATACTAAACTGGAAATGGTGGAAAGCCGCGCCAAGCGGGCTTTTTTTCTTGAAAATGTGGCTGCAGAGCTTGGGCTTGGCGGCATACTAGTTCATCACGCGCGCCTCCAGGTACTATTGGAGAAAAATCGGAGTATTTGGGACTGTTTTTCGTGGAAGGGTCTCAAACTGAGCAGTTGCGACCTGAAGCAACTGTGCATACAGGCAAATTCGCAAAGCCTGTTTTGGATGTTCCATGGCAAGGATTGGGCTATACAGAATCCCGCAGATGTTAAAAGATTGTTGGAAGTTGTTAGCAGCGACAAATTCCCCGGCAGGAAGGATTGGAAGCTTTCAATATTTAAAAAGTTCCCAGTTCAGAGTTGAAAACACATGAATTGGTAAATCCGTTTAGGATATGTTTCACGTGAAACAATCAGGCGGATCATATTCAATCATTTGTTTCACGTGAAACAATATGGAAAGCTGTAATCTGAAACGCTGAACTGGGAGCCAAAAACTGGGAACGTGCAATTGTTTTTAATAAGTCTTTTGTGATACTCTCGCCGCGCAACCCAAATACTTATGGCCAAAGTCATCGCGGTTACAAATCAAAAAGGAGGAGTCGGCAAGACTACGACAGCCATTAATCTGTCTGCAGCCCTGGCAATTGCGGATATGCGCGTCCTTGTGGTCGACACCGACGCGCAGGCAAACTGCAGTAGCGGACTTGGAGTCGCTAAAGGATCCGCAAAAAAAAGTCTTTATAATTCGCTCATACAGTCGGAACCGCTGGCCAGTGTGCTATGCGATACTGAGCTGGATAATTTAAAATTGGTGCCGGCCGACAGCAAACTGACTGGGGCCGCCATTGAAATGATCGAGCTTCCCGGCCGGGAGTTCCTGCTCAAAAAGTTGATCGCTCCTTTGCTGGGGAGGTTTGATTTTATCCTTATCGACAGCCCGCCTTCGCTCAATATCCTGACTTTAAACGGCCTGATCGCTGCAGATTCCGTCCTTGTTCCAATTCAGTGCGAATATTTCGCCCTTGAAGGCTTAACAGACCTTTTGGACACTCTTGCGAGAGTCCGGCGAAATTTCAATCCTACGCTTGCCATCCAGGGAATTCTTTTGACCATGTTTGACGAGCGGACCAATCTCAGCACCCAGGTCAGGGATAATCTGCAGCAGCATTTTGCCGACCGGATGCTGCAGACTGTTATTCCACGGAACGTTCGGCTGGCCGAAGCGCCCAGCTTTGGAAAGCCAATTCTGCTTTATGACATCCGGTCCAAAGGTGCCGAGAGCTATATAAAACTAGCCAGGGAAATATTAAACCATGAAAAAAAAGGTATTGGGTAGAGGCCTTGAAGCGCTCATTCCGGAAGCGAAATCCGTCGATGCGCCGCTAACCGAAATCGATATAGACCGGATCGTCCGCAATCCCAACCAGCCGCGACTGAAACTGACTGAAGCACGCCTGGAGGAGTTAGCCTCCTCAATCAGACAGAACGGAATCCTTCAGCCCATCCTGATCCGTCCCTTCGAAGACGGTTATCAACTTGTTGCGGGTGAACGCAGGCTTTCGGCTGCTCAGCGTGCGGGCTTGCTTAAAATTCCCGCGATTGTCCGCAATGTTCCCGATAATCTCCTTCTTGAACTCGCATTGATTGAAAATATTCAACGCGAGCCATTGAACCCGATCGAAGAGGCGCAGGCCTATCAAAAACTGATGGAGACAGCCTCCGCTACCCAGGAACAGGTCGCGGAACGATTGGGGAAAGATCGCAGCACTATCGCGAATTCAGTTCGATTGTTGAAGTTGCCTCCATTGATAAAGCTATTTGTCGCCGATGGGAAACTTTCACCGGGGCACGCCCGGGCTTTGCTCGCCTCCAATGCGACCCCATCTGAAATGGCTCAAACCGCAGCATTTATTATCGAGAAGGACTGGTCCGTACGTGAAACAGAACGCTGGGCCAAACATCATCCCAAAGCTCCCACACTTCCAATAATTCAGGATCCCAACGAGGCGGCAGCGGCCGACCGGCTGCGCTTAATACTGGGTGCCAAAGTCGATATTCACGCTAAAACTAAGAACAAAGGTGAGATACGGATTTATTACTACAGTCAGGATGAGTTGATACGGCTGTATACTATCCTGGCTACCAAAGCCATTCCTACGGAGCCAAGCCATGCAATTCAAGAAGGGAAAAGAGGCGGATGAAATCGTCAGCCTGTTGGGCGAAGGTGCGGAACTGGATGGAGAAATCTCCTTCACAAATGGGCTGAGGGTCGACGGCATTGTCAGGGGCAAGGTGAAATCGGAGGCAGCTCTCGTTATTGGACGGGCCGGCAGAGTGAACGCAGAAGTGAATGTGAAAATAATTTCAATCAGCGGAGAATTTCATGGAGTGATCCACGCTTCCGACCGCGTTGAAATTTACCGGGACGGTAAAGTCTATGGGGATATCTTTTCCCCTTGCCTGATAATAGAAGCGGGCGCCATTTTCGAAGGCAGATGCAATATGTCAGAAAAAAGAATGCCTAAGCAGGATGAGCTTCTGAATATTATCGATCAATCCAAATCGGCTACAGAATCTTGACACAGAAAGGAATAAGTGTATTACGAAGATATCTTTAATGCTTTCAGGAATTTAGCGTCTTCAGATGTGATGCGCAGCTGCACGGGCTCTTCTGCGGAGCCTAGTGCTGGATCCGCGTTTCTTTGGACTTTACGGCCAAAACCAATTTGGGCTTCTATAATAAGGAAAACCTCATATCCGGCGTCTCGGATTTCCTGGATGCGGTCGTTTATCTTGGGCGAATCCGCCAATGCTTCATTGATTGATTCCCCAAGACTCGTCATTAGCTGTTTGATTTCAGTTTCCGGCATTTGGCTCTCCCCGGCTATCCGAAGGCAAAAGGTATTTTACCCTTTTGCTCCCTGAGATGCAATTTACGCGCGGCCCGGCCCGCGCCAATTTGAAATGTCAGAAATGCCGTCCAAACTTTTGATTCGTTTTATGAAACCTTTCATCTTGAGAACTCGTAGTATTCGTCGTTGCCCAATGGAGGTGTAAATGAGCAAGAAAAAAAAGATTCTCATAGCCTGCGTTGCTGTGGCATTGCTGGCGATCATCGTGATTGTCAGTATCAAATCCAGCAGCAAAAATGCGGTTCTTGTTCAGACATCCAGGGCGCAGCGCAAGGACGTTTTGACCTCAAAGGTTAATGCGAGCGGGTCCATCCGAGCAAAAGAGTTTGTCGATCTTCAGTCCGAGATAGCCGGCATAATCACGGATATATCGGTGCACGAAGGGGATATGGTAAATAAAGGGCAAATTCTCCTTAAAATAGATCCGATCCAGACTGAAGCGGACAGAAATGCCCGGCGAGCCAATTATGACATCTCAGTTGCCGATACCCGCAATCAGGAAATTGTGATTACCAATGCTGAAAACGATCTCGCGCGCAATGAAGCTTCCCTGAAATCCTCGCGCGCTGACCTGGAAAGAGCCGAAAATAATTTAGCCAGAGTCCAGAGCAGTTTTCTGCGCAAGCAGCAGCTTAACGAAGAAGGACTGCTCTCGCGGGAAGATTATGAAATTGCGCAGAATGATCTCAAGCTGGCCAAGTCTCAACTTGAGGCTGCGAAAGCTATGGTTGCTCAAGCAGAATCCAGCGTGCGCGTGGCGAAAAACGCTGTTGATCAAAGAAAAATCGATTTGTCTTCTTCCCATCTGCGCGTGCGGCAGGCGGAAGCCAATTTGACTAGCGCCGACGATCAACTGAAAAAGACAACGCTCTTTGCACCGCTCAGCGGTGTGGTCACTAACTTGGCGGTTGAAAAAGGGGAACGTGCCCAGCCTGGAATTATGAGCAATCCTCAAGCCACTCTCATGACAATTGCTGACCTGAGCGTTATCCAGGCTGAACTGAAAGTCGATGAAACCGATATAGTCAATCTGTCCCTCGGGGACAGTGCTCAAATAAAAGTGGATGCGCTTCCCAACGATGTTTTCGAGGGAGAAGTGACGGAGATAGGGAACAGCCCAATCCAAAGTTCAAGCTCCTCCACGCAGGAAGCGAAGGACTTTAAAGTAATCGTCACACTGAAAGTTCCTTCCCTAAAAATTCGTCCTGGGATGTCCTGCACCGGCGATATCGTTACCGACACAAAGCGCAACGTTCTTGTGATGCCTATACAGGCCCTGACCGTCCGGGATGTAGAAATTGACAAGGACGGGAAATACCACGAGCCAGATCTTAGTAAAAAGAAATCCGATTTGGGATCCCTGGCCGCCAACCGCAATGAAAAAAATAAGAAGAAGGAGCTTGAAGGCGTATTCGTAATCGATAAGAATAGCTTGGCTCGTTTCCGTGTTGTAAAGACTGGGATAACAGGAGAATCTGAAATAGAAGTTTTGGAAAACCTGAAAGATGGCGAGGAAATTGTCTCCGGCAGTTTCCAAACTCTGCGGACAATAAAGGACGGAACAGTTGTCAAGATCGATAATAAATCACAATCGGAAAAGAAAAGCTGATTTAGCTTTTACCGGATCATAGGGGAAATGCAATGAGCGGAACCAATGGAGTAAATGGAAGTAGCGCAGGTGCTCAAAATGACGCCATGATTGAAATTGAGGATTTGTGGAAAACGTATCAGATGGGATCCGAAGAAATTCACGCATTACGGGGCGTGTCCTTCGCTATCCCCAGAGGCGCTTATGTAGCCATCATGGGACCTTCGGGATCCGGGAAATCCACAATGATGAACCTGATAGGTTGCCTTGATACTCCATCCAAAGGAAAATATCTCCTGAACACACGCTTGGTCTCCGAAATGGACGACGATGAACTCGCTCATATCCGGAACAAGGAAATCGGTTTTGTGTTCCAGACTTTCAATCTCCTGCCCCGTGCGTCCGCCCTTCACAATGTGGAACTCCCGCTTATCTATAACGGGACGCCTTCCCACGAAAGAAAAGATCGCGCGGTCAAAGCACTTCAGGCGGTGGAACTGGGCGAACGCATTTATCACAGGCCAAACGAGCTTTCCGGAGGACAGCGCCAGAGGGTTGCAATTGCGCGCGCGCTGGTTAACAATCCTTCAATTATTTTAGCGGATGAACCGACCGGAAACCTGGATTCCGCAACCAGCAACGAGATCATGCATCTTTTCGATGAGCTCCACGCTCGCGGAAACACAATTATCCTTGTGACGCATGAACACGATATCGCCAATCACGCTCATCGCGTGATCCGGCTTCTGGACGGACAAATCAACAGTGACGAAAAAATCAATAAAGCAAGTGCGTAATCCCCGGGCGTGTGTCTGGAGACAAAAATAATAACGCCATGGATTCCACAGATTTCAAATCCGTGGAATCCGTGGCGTTATTATTTTGAATGTGTCCGGTGGCAACTAACCTCGATTTCTCCTCAAATCCGTCCACCCCGCATAGGCATCTCCTCCTGCTTCCGCAAGCACCGACTAAAATAACTGGTTGCCTATAAATCGAGCCTGGCCTTTGAGTTCTTCTTCAATGCGCAACAGCTGATTGTATTTGCAGATACGATCTGTCCGGCTGGCAGAACCGGTTTTAATCTGACCCGCATTGGTGGCCACCGCAAGGTCCGCTATGAAAGAATCCTCTGTTTCGCCCGAGCGGTGCGAAATCACGGTTGTGTAGCCATCCACCTTGGCCAGCTCTATTGTATCCATCGTTTCGCTTAAGGTCCCAACCTGATTCAGCTTGATCAAAATACTGTTGGCGACTCCATCGGCAATCCCGTCCTGCAGGCGTTTTGAATTGGTCACAAACACATCGTCTCCGACAAGCTGAAGTTTTTCTCCCAAAGCGGATGTAAGTGCGATCCATCCCTGCCAATCATCCTCAGCAATACCGTCCTCGATCGAAACGATCGGGTATTGTTTAGCCCAGCTTTCATAAAGTTGAATTACCTGGTCCGAATCAAGGCGTGCGCCTGTGGATTTTTTAAAATGGTATTTATCTTCGTCGCGAAATTCGCTGGCAGCGACATCTAAAGCGAGATATACCTGCTCCCCCGGTTTATAACCTGCTTTCTGGATGGCTTCCAAAATCAGTTCCAATGCTTCTTCTGTGGACTTTACATTCGGTGCGAATCCACCTTCATCGCCAACTCCCGTTGAATAACCTTTCTTCTTCAAAACGCTCTTAAGCGAATGAAAAGTCTCAACGCCCATTCGCAGGCTTTTGGAGAAGGTATCCGTGCCTGCCGGAACAATCATGAATTCCTGAAGATCGAGATTGTTGTCGGCATGGGCGCCGCCGTTGAGGATGTTCATCATCGGGACCGGCAGAATGCAGGCATTTGTTCCTCCCAGGTAATGAAAAAGCGGGAGTCCCAGAGTTGTGGCAGCCGCCCTGGCCGCTGCCATCGAAACCGAAAGTATTGCATTGGCGCCCAAATTGCCTTTGTTGGACGTGCCATCCAAATTAATGAGGATTTGGTCGAGAGCTCTTTGGTTGAAAACGGTTTCCCCAATCAATGCAGGCGCAATGATTTTATTGACATTATCAATGGCCTGCAGCACTCCTTTGCCCAGGAATCTGCTGGTGTCCCCATCTCTCAATTCGATTGCTTCGTGAGTGCCGGTGGAAGCTCCGGAAGGGACAGCCGCCCTGCCCTGGATGTTGTTGTTCAGTACGATCTCAGCCTCAATGGTGGGATTTCCCCGTGAATCAAGGATCTCTCTTGCTCTTACGGAACGAATAGTGCTCATTTCACACTCCTGACTCTTAGGCGCGTTTGTTTTTTGCAACTTCCTTGATTTCAAACCGACGTTTCCGGCCGCTTCAGACGGAGCGCAGCCGTATGAATGGATGTATAACACAGGCGATAGGAGACGATCAAGAATGCTGGTTGGCAATCGATGAACGGGACTTTCGGCGATGCTGCCAAATCCGGCAAATGTGCTTTTGCAATCCACCCCGAAGATGTGCTAGCTTCTCCTCTCAGATATTTTGGAGGTAACATGAAGCTTTCGACCAGGAAAGTCGGAGCCGTCGTCATCATAGATGTCGAAGGAAAAATACTCTTTGGCGAAGGCGATACTGAAGTAAAGCAAACGGTGGACGACCTCCTGAAAAAAGGGAGCAAGAACATTCTTTTGAACCTTGCCAATGTTCCTTACCTGGACAGCGCCGGGTTGGGCGAGATAATTCGATGCTTCACGACGCTCAGGAAAAACGGCGGGAATTTCAGACTTTTATCTCCTAATCGACGCATAATCGATCTTCTTAACATTACCAACCTAATTAATGTTTTTGACTGGTTCGATGATGAGCCTTCGGCTCTTGCGAGCTATAATTAAGGCGCGTATCCTTCGCGGTGCCCGGAGTTGCTTCAGTGATGTTGAGGCTTATTGTTTGTTATATCGCTTTTCTCTGCGTTTTGAACTCATGTTTGCTTTCCCCGCAGCTGCCTGCCGCTCAATCCATTGAAGCCAGCGGCGTAGCTTCCTCCGAGCACTTGCTCCTGCGCTTGCCGCTGGAAAGGGAGGCCTTGGGCAGGGATGCAATCGCGGATCTCGAGCGGTGCTATCAATTCATGGATGGCGCAACCGGAGAAAAACTTCCCCGCAAAGTTCTTCTGTTCGCTAACTGGAAGCAAGTAGATAACAGCTATAATCAGCAGGAGGCGAAGATTACATTGGGCATGAACCGTCGGGCCGCCGCTGTAAATCCCGTAGCATTTCTGATGCATGCCGCGGCTTGCGAAATTGGGCGCCTGGGGTTGCTGCAGACATCGGGCGGTGCGCAACGTGAAGACAACGCTTTCCTGTTTGAAGGGATGGTAGAAATTCTGGCGCATGAATTTGCACACAGCTCGCGTAATCTTGAAGGGACTTGGGTCGTCTCGCAATTTCTTGATCAGATGGGAAAATTGGGACTGGCCGAGCAGCGTTCCTGGTCCGCATTCTCTGGAGGGAGACGCTCATACCGGAATTCAGCGCCTGGAGTTACTTTCCTGAGTTTTTTGCGGGAATCGCAGGGCCGTGATCGGCCGGTGAAATTATTTGAGTCTCTGAAAAGAGCCAGCCTCGTTGCCAGCCTGGCGGCAGTTTTCAAAGCCCCTGCTTCCGAACTGGAGAGCGCGTGGTTGAAAAAGGTCCGTGAATACAAAGCGCCCGAGGAAATAACCACAAGCGGGGAGGATGCGCCCCAGCTTGTCCAGACATTGCTTGTGCCGGAAGCTTGTCAGCCGGGAGGTTCTCTTGAGCTCCGGTTGTTCATGAAGGATGCCGCCGGCAATCTCCTACCCGATGGGGTTTTCATTAAAGATGAACGCACAGGCAAACTGCTGCAGCCTCAAGCGGCTTCTCAGAAAGGCACGGAATACCTGGCGCTTGTGATTCCTGTAGACTCAACCTGCCCGCCGGGAAATTACCAGTACCGCGTTACAGCTGTGGATGAGTCGGGTAATGTCCGGCGTTGGAGCGGGAACTACCGGGTCTTGGGTTTCTGATCCGGAATCTTCTTGTTTTCATTTACGCGATCAATCGCATCCTTAAACAACTTTGATGGACTGATCTGGTCGGCCTTTTTGTAGGCGCCCAGTGCGAGATCCCATTTCTTCAGATTTTCATAAACAGATCCAATCCGTTGATAGGCATCGACATTGTTGGGCTGCAAATCAATCGCCTGGCTTAATACTTTTTCCGCATCCGGATATTTCTTCTGCAGCAGGTATGTTTCACCCAATCGGTAGCAGATGTTTCCATTCTTGGGATCGTAATCCTTGGCCTTCAAAAGATATTGTACTGCGGTCGGGTATTGCCTATCTTCGAGAGAAGAAACGCCCTTGTTCAAATAAGCCTTGCTCAGCAAAGTGATCGCTTCGTTCTGTCCGGCTTTCAGAGACAGGCTTTTCTCCAAAGCCTGGATTCCTTCGTCGACGCGATTCAAGCTGAGATAAGCGGCGCCGAGTGTGGAATAATCCGACCAATCCGATTGACCCGATCGAATTGCGTTGGTCAGGTCGGAAACTGCTTCATTGAACTTGCCGGACCGGTAATATGTGGCTCCTCGGAGTCTGTAAAGCTTGGCTTTCTCTTTTTCCTGCTCCTTTTCCTTGGCGACGAAGGGTTCTCCCTGGTTAAGCACCCCAATGCAATTGTCGTATTTCTGCATGTTGAAATAAGCCAAACCCAGCCCGTAATAAGTCGAAAAAGCGGAGGATTTCAGCTTCACGGCCTGTCCAAGCTCCGAAGCCGCTAGAGAATTATTCCCAAGCCCCAGATAGCACAGCCCGAGGAGCCGGTGGCCGGACTCCCAGTCCGGATTCTGGTCAAGATCTGACTTCAGTTCCTGGATTGCTTTGGCGTACTGCCCCTGGCTGTAAAGAGCTACCGCCTGCTTATAATCGGCGTGTAAAGGCGCCAGTTGAAATATCAATGCGACGAGCATGAAAACAAATAGATGTCGAATAGAATTCCTCATGCAGCCCTCCCAAGAATATCTTGATAAAAGTATAGTTAAGAACCTCCAAAGTCAATCAGTGGGGCGGTTGGGAATCGTGTACGAGTATTTACTCCAATCTTCCAATGCATAACTGCGAATATATTTTTTATCTTATTGGGGGTGCACCGTTGAGGAAAGAAAACATTTGGCGGGTAAATTGGGCAGGATTAGACCGAGCTTACAGCGATCAAGGGCATAGAGAGAAATGGCTGGACGCTTGGTTAATACTCTTTGATACGGAGGCGCTTGAGCTTTTCGCTCAATGTGGTTGCGTTAACAAACAGGAGTTGAGCTGCTTTTTTCTGATTCCAGTCGGTTTTCTCGAGCGCAGCGATGATAAGAGATTTTTCAAAATTCCCCACTCTCTCCTTGAGAGATTGTTGGCCTGGAATGGAGCCTTCCTGCAATTCCGCCGAGGGCATTGTTAGGCTCTTGGGGAATAAATCAGCCACGATGGTTTTGCCCGGAGACAGAACCACGGCGCGTTCAATCACGTTTTCCAGTTCACGAACATTTCCCGGCCATTCGTGATCCATGAGGATTTTCATTGCAGACGGTTCCAACACCAAATAATCCCTCTGATTCTCGTCGCTATACTTTTTGATGAAGTGCTCCGACAGAAGGGGTATATCCTCGGTCCTTTCGCGCAAAGGGGGAATTTTGACCACGATAACGTTGAGGCGATAATAGAGATCATCCCGGAACGTCCCTTGTCGAACCGCGGTTTGAAGATCTACATTGGTGGCCGCGATAATTCGAACATCCACTTTAACGTTTTCTAAACCACCCAGTCGTCGAAATTCCCTTTCCTGGATCACTCGGAGAAGTTTTGCCTGGATCTCCATTGAGATCGTGGCGACTTCATCCAGGAAAAGAGTTCCGCCGTCGGCTGCTTCGAAAAGGCCTTTTTTTGCGTTCGTAGCTCCTGTATATGCTCCGCGGACATGGCCAAAAAGCTCGCTTTCCAAAAGATCGGATGGAATGTTGCCGCAGTTGATTGCGATGAACGGGCCATCGGCTCTTCCGCTGGCGGCATGGATTGCTTTGGCAACCAATTCTTTACCTGTTCCGCTTTCCCCTTGGACAAGAACAGTGCTTCGCCGTGGCGCCACTTGTAAAATAAGATCGAATACTTGTTGCATCCCGGCGCTTTTCCCGATGATATTTTGAAAACTGTAGCGCTCGCGCAGCGAGTATTTAAGACGCCGGTTTTCCTCTACCAGATGGTGATGCTCCAGCGCGTTCTTGACGGCCAGCAGCAGTTCGTCATTTTTGAAAGGTTTGGTTATAAAATCGAAGGCTCCCAGTTTGGTAGCTTTAACCGCCCTTTCAATAGATCCAAAAGCTGTGAGCACCACGGCGACCGGACTGTTTTCGATCTTCTTCAATTCCTCAAGAACCTGAAGCCCGTCGAGTTCCGGCATCATGAGATCCAGAAGCACGACTTCGTATTCCTTCTCTCGGATCAACTCCAAGGCTCGATAACCATTTTCAGCCAAATCGACCTTGTAGGATTCCAATGTCAAAAGATCCGACAGGACATCGCGCATGATTTCCTCGTCGTCGGCTATCAATATTCGTCCGTTCACGATATCACCATTTATGCCATGTTTTAATTGAACCTAGTGGGGAGCTTTAATCTAAAGTGTGTACCCTTGCCGACATTGCTGTCGACAAATATTCTTCCGCCGTGTTCCTGAATGATTCCGTAACTGACCGCCAGGCCGAGACCCGTTCCCTTTCCAATGGGTTTGGTTGTATAGAACGGATCAAATATTCTTTTAAGATCTTCTTCCGGAATTCCGGCCCCAGTATCGGAAATATCGACGACAATCATGGACTCATTCATTCCCGTCTGGATTTCCAGCTCTCCTCCGGAGGGCATTGCGTCCCGTGCATTCAAAAACAGGTTGATGAAGACTTGCTGCAATTTCCCTAAGTTTCCATAAACAGCCGGCAACGATCGATCAAAACGGGAATCCACTTTGATGTGATTCAGCTGCAATTGATGATTGAGCAAATTAAGGCTTTCATCGATCAGCTGATTGATGTCCAGTTCCTTGAATTCGCTGCCGCTCATGCGTGAGAAGCTCAGCAAACCGTTTACAATCTCAGCTGCCCGGAAGGTCTGCTTTTCGATCTTTTCCAGGATCGATTTGCGCTTGTCCGATGCCGGCATATCTTTCAGCAGCATCTGCGTGTAGCTGGAAATGCCGGCAATCGGCGTGTTCACCTCGTGTGCAATGCCGGCGGCCAGCAATCCTATGGAGGAGAGCTTTTCAGTCTGCAGCAGCTGGTCCTCCAACTTCACCTTCTCCGTGATATCGTCCAGGATAATCAGCGATCCTGTATTAAGAGCAAGGGAATCCAGTAGCGGAATTAGGCTGAGATTTACTATCAGCCGGCGGCCTGATCTGTTTTCAAGATAAAATTTGTAGATGCTACCCGGAGCGTTCAATCCCCATCCTTTTGTGCCCCTGATTCTTTGGATGGACGCGAGAGCATCCGGTGGAAAGAGAGTTTCCACCAAGGACCCTGCGATCTGCTGCCGGGTTATCCCGTATAACTCTTCGAATGCACGGTTGCAGGAAGTGATCCGGCCATCGCAATCAAGCGCCAAGACGGCTACGTTGACACTCTCGATAATGCTTTCCGTGTATGCTTTAAGCTTCTCCAGTTCCAGAGCTTTCGCTTCGATCGAGCCGTAGAGTTGCGCATTTTCCAAAGCCATAGCTGCGTAACCTGCCAGGGCCGAAAGCAGATTCAGATCTTCAGTAGAAAGATGCTTCCCCTGCGGCAGCCGGCCAAGCGCAATCATTCCCACCTGCTTGCCGTGGAGCTTCAAATCCAGCAGATAAAACAGCTTCTTCTTTAGAAGCGCAGGAGTTGCGCCGAGCAGCAGGCCGGCATTTTTTTGACTGTCGAGAAGCATGTCCGGCTTTTCCCGCTCGACAAGCTCATTCACTCGATACAGGGCGGATTCCTCGGGATCCATTTCAAAATTGAGAGCACTTACAAGACGGAGTACATCCTCCCGGACTGGATCCATGAGGAAAATGACGGCTCTTTCAAATTGGAAAGTTTTGGAAATCCGTTCGAGTATGCTGCGGGAAAGCGGCATCAGGCTTATCTCTGAGCCAAGCGTCCGGGCAAAATCCAGCAAACTGGAGCGGTCCTCGAAATGATCTTTGTAGAAAAGCCGATCCAGACGAACTTGCACTGCGTTTCGAAGCGGTGCAAATAGCAACGCAATAGCCAGCACCGCAAAACAAATCGCCATAAAATCGCCCTGCGGAGCAAAAGCCTGCAAAGTCCTACCCAACACAAGTACGAACAACAAGTACAGGGTTAGCAGCAGTGAACTGGATATGAAATATGCTGCACTTCGTCGCGCTATATTCTCCACATCCATAAGCCGGTAATGAATAAGCGCGTATCCGATGGATAGAGGGATGAGGCCAAGGAAAATAATTGAGGAGTTCATTACAAAAGTGGATCTCACCCCAAGCAATACCGGCAACCCATAGAAAAGGCTGAACAGGATTACACTGGCTAGCGTTCCATAGCTGACCCACTTCATCTGTTGGCGTGCGACAAGGCTTTGAACCTCGATACGTCTTTTGAGCAACAGGATGCTGCCGATCAGTAATCCGGCACAGAAATAGACTAATTCAGTGCGATCGAGAATCTCATTGGAATGCTCGGTTCGAGGCAATCCCAGGGGCGCCAAGTGCCCTGTAATCCAGAGCAGCCGCAGAACAAATAAAAGAGATGCAGGAGCGTACAGAAACAAAATCTTTTTTTCGCGGCCGTCGGCATCTATAGGAAAGCAAAGGCAAAAATGCGCGAACAGCGCCGGAAGAAGCAGAAAAGCCAATATATTGAGGCCGTAGACCAAAAAGTCGGTTAAGCTGAAATTGGTCGTGTAACTGAAACTCCAGATAACAAAAGCAGCAAGGCAAATAAAAAAGAAGTGAAAAGCACGAGGCAACCGGGCGCCACGCAAAAGTACAAAAATACCAATTCCCAGATAAAGAAAAGCAAGGATGCTGCGGAGTATGTCTTTGGAAGTCAAAAGCGACTTGGAACCGAGCTGAAGAGTGACCTTACGAATATTTGATCCGCTTTCCAACTGATAACTTACGGAAGCGTCGGCTCCAATTTCAAAGATCGAATTATAATAGTCGCCCAAATTCCCGATTGCACGATCGTTAACCAAAAGAAGCCGATCTCCAACAGCAATGCCCGCCCCGTTTCCGGCGCCTCCGGCATCAATTGCCGAAGCCCTCACCGAGCCATCGGCTTCTTCCCAGTAAATCCCGTCGGTCGGTTCTGCCAACGAGGCTCGATCGCGCAAATTTAAAATCCCGATGAATACAACAAGAGCGCTCAGGATTAGCGCAGCTGTAAACTTAAAAGGCACCGAGAAGCCGTTCATGAGGACAATTCCATCCCCTTCAAATACCAATACACGTGGTTCAAGCAATTTATATGCCAAAGACCGGCCTTGACCCTGAGCGAATTGTTGGTATAAACTATTAATACATAAAGACTTGCAATTCATTCTTTTTGCTTCGGTTGCGAAATATGCCATTCTCCAAGTTGTTGAATAATCCCATTCAAGATTTTGAACTAATGAAATGTGGCCTGCAAGGGAAATGGATGGCTCAGTTTGATGCAGTGGGATGTCCGCGTTCTGGTAAAGGCTTGGTTTAGCGGAAATTCAGGCTCAATCCAAAACGCAAAGATCGTGGATTGCGATTCAATACCAGTTCGCCATTGGATATGGGCATTGATTCTTTCCCCTGGTTGAACATGTT
>JAHFUH010000026.1:9014-20258 GCA_023265215.1 Acidobacteriota bacterium | reverse complement strand
GTACTCGACAGTACGTCGAGGAATCCGACCGAGCGCAACGCAGTAGACATGCCCGGATCCGCCGCCGCAGTAGAAGCTTCATGAATAATCCGGGTTAAGACTCATCTGCAATTCGGAGCAGGTTGGGCTCATTAGCCTGGGCTATCTCAATTTCAACTCGGACGGTTGTGCCCTCCTGCAGCCGCGATTCTATGTTAAGTTCCCCCCCCAATGAGGCGACTCTCTCCTCCATTGCAATGAGCCCGGGACAGCCGCTTATGTTTTGGCGAACGGATGGGTAATCAAAGCCGCACCCATCATCCTCAATGAGCAGCATTAGCCTTGAACTCTGCCAGACGACAACCACGCTGAGCCGAGATGCCGAAGCATGGGACAGAACATTATTGAGTGCATCAACAGCAACGCGGTAGAGTCCAACCTCGAGGGGTCCCGGTAAACGCCGTCCAGCCCAATTCGGCGAAGGGATGAACTGATAGTCAATCTCTAGTTGCGTATGCTCCCTCAGTTCTTTTATGAGGCGCGACAGAGCCGATTCAAATCCATAATCGTCCAGGACCGTCGGGCGCAATTTCCCGGCTATTAAGCGGACTTCTTCAATCAAACCCTTGAGTTGAGTTTCATAATGCTCGCGAATGTAGTTGATGGTTGGGTCTTCACTGGACCGCACCTGCGTCTCCAACAAGATGGCAGACAGTGACTGACAGACATGCTCCTGTAACTCCCGGGCAACGCTTTTTCGTTCATCCTCCTGAGAAGAGATGAGCTGATCAACATACATTTTCTGAATCCGTTTTGCCTTTTGGCGAGCCCGTTCTGTCGCGAGTGCGACGGCTGCAACATCTGCCGCTGATTCGAGAAATCTAAGCCGGGAATTATCGAATTTGTCGAGATTATACAAATAAAGAGCGTAGACTCCGAGCAAACTGCCTTCGTGACTTATTGGCAGAATTATATGTTGGTGGTCCCCTATTCTGTTGTGTTTGGTGTCATTATCGCCGGAGTTAAAACACACCAGGGTACGTCCAGTTTCTGCCACCCTTCCGCAACAACACTCGCCCATTGCCAGACTGCGACATCGCTCCGTCATCGCGGGATCAACGTTTCTTTGGATCACCATCTGCAACCCATGCTCTGTCTTGAGAAAACCCAATGCTTTTACAGACATTCCCGTCCAGGAGAGACACAGGACCTGGTCGATCAGCACTTGTATGATTTGAGCGCTGTCGTGACAGTATTGTATTTTGTTTAAAAGACCAGACATTGCCCGCTGGTGTTCCAAGGTTTGTGAAAGCTCGCTTGCAGTCTTCTTAACTTCCGTAATATCGCGGGCAAAATGGAGGTAAATGCGTTCGCCCTTGCTGGAAAGCAGATTGAGGGGATAGACGGCCGCGTTCAGCCATCTTTCCGAGTGCATGTCGAATACTTCCCGTTCGGCGGCCTGTCCGTTCTGCAATGCTTCCGCCAATGGACAGTTCGCAACGGGGTTTTCGCATCCATGTATAACAGTTGGGCAGTACGCGCCGACGAGCTTTTCAGGATCGAGTCCCAAAGCTCGCTTAACCGCAGTGTTTGCAGCCCAAATGTGATGTCGGGAATCGACGAGGAACGCATAAAAAGGGAGCGAATCCAGAACTTCCCGCCAATTCGGCTCGAGGCTTGGCAAGTCTTCCATCTTTTGCATCATCACAAGCCCTTTGAACCCGAATTTATCATATTAACTGCTCTTACAAATGTCTATTTGTCGATTAAAATACATAATAGTGATGAACCTAAAGATTCGAATCCGTTGAAAACCCGGATTATTGATCCGCATGCTCAGGGAAATATACGGAGAGACATCGATAACGGCCGATGGCTGGATATAACAAAAGCAGCTTGTATTTTCATGTCAGTGCGTTCAGCGTGTCACCAATCCGGACTCTGATGAAAGGCCTTTTGATGAGATCCAATACAACATTCGGATTGGGCAATGCAGTCATTTTATAGGGAATCAGGGTGTTTTGAGCGTAATGGATGTTTATGTAACCAATTTTTGGGAGAAGAATGTTTTGATGTGCTGGACCAGTTCATCACGTGTTTTCCTGAATGCAGTCAAAGCCGCCTCTTCAGTGCCGACAACTGCCGCGGGGTCGGGCAAGCTCCAATGCAGTCTTAGAGCTTTTCCCGGAAAAACCGGACATTCCTCTTCGGCGCACAAAGTGATCGCCACATCCACTTCATTCGCGGGAATATCGTCGACTGCCTTGGATCGATAGCGCGAGATATCGATCCCAATCTCCTTGAGTACCGCAACGGCTTCAGGGCGAACGCTTGTCGGGCGCGAGCCGGCCGACCAGATTCTTACTCCTGGCGGTGCCAGAGTTCTTGCGATTCCTTCGGCAATCTGGCTGCGCGCCGAGTTTGCGACACAAAGAAAGAGAATGCCTTTCACTTACGATTCCTTCATTCCGTAGTATTTGCGTCCAAGCCAGAGGGATACGTTCACCAGGGCAATAAGTGCCGGGACTTCCACTAGCGGTCCAATGACCGCCGCAAAGGCGCCGCCATGTTGAATGCCGAATGTTGCAACAGCGACCGCGATGGCCAACTCAAAATTATTGGAAGCCGCCGTGAAAGACAGTGTCGCCGACTGGCCGTAAGTTGCCCCTACCTTCTTGCTCATAAAGAAGGAAACAAAAAACATCAGCACAAAATAAATGAGAAGGGGTATTGCGATTCGAATCACATCGAACGGAAGCTGAACGATTGTTTCGCCTTTGAGCGAGAACATGACGATAATTGTGAACAGAAGCGCAATCAATGTAATCGGACTGATCTTGGGTATGAACCTCTCGTGATACCAGCGCTTGTCTTTTGCCGCTATTAAAGTGAAACGAGTAATGATGCCGGCAAAGAACGGAATTCCAAGATAAATAAGAACGCTCTTGGCTATCTCTCCGATGGTGATATTGACCGCAACACCTTTCAGCCCCAACCGGGTTGGCAGCACCGTGATGAAAACATATGCGTAAACCGAATAAAGCAGCACCTGAAAAATCGAGTTGAATGCCACCAGCCCGGCACAGTATTCGGTATCGCCTTTCGCCAGTTCGTTCCAGACAATTACCATTGCGATGCAACGGGCAAGTCCGATCATGATCAGGCCTACCATGTATTCGGGTTTGTCGTGCAGGAAAATTACGGCCAAGGCAAACATCAGGATTGGACCCACAATCCAGTTTTGTACAAGAGAAAGCCCAAGCACTTTGGTGTTGCGAAAAACCGGCCCCATCTCCTCGTAGCGCACCTTTGCCAAAGGCGGGTACATCATCAGGATGAGTCCGATTGCAATAGGGACGGATGTTGTCCCTACGTTGAGCCTGTTTAGAAAAGGAACGATGCCGGGAAAGATATATCCCGCGCCGACGCCGAGTACCATGGCAACAAATATCCAGAGCGTCAGATATCGATCAAGGAATGATAGCTTCTTTGCTACACCAGTGTGTTTCGCAGTCGCGGGAACTGCAAAAACCGTTTCATTGCTCATGGATTCTCTCCCGCAAAAGGGCCCTGATCGAGGCATCCTTTGTTTTGGTCCTTGCATTGTTGTTAACGCAGCTTGCGCCGCGGGTCTTCTCCTTTAGCCAGGAGTTCAGTTTGTCAAGGAGCGGTTTGGCATCGGGATGTTTGGCCAGGGTTGTACGGAGCAGTTTCAGGTGATTCTTCGCAAGTTCATCCGCTGGTGGGCGGAGCGAGTAGTAGGACCACAATCCTTCTTTCCGGTCGGTTGCGATCCCGATGTGGCGCAGGGCGGCGAGGTGCCTGGAAGCTTTGGACTGTGTGATTTCCAGGACAGCCATAACATCGCAAACGCAGAGCTCCCTGCGGTTGAACAGCAACCAAAGCATCTTGAGCCGTGATTCATCGGAAAGAGCCTTAAAAAAACGAGCTGCTTCCTTCATGGTTTTCTCCATTTCGAATACATCTATATATCCGGTTGTCCGAATGTAGTCAATGCCAAAATAACAATCCTTAAAATCTCCAAGTAACCATATTGCAGTTATTTACGAATTAAGCCAAGGCGGCCCGAAATACAGGCTGCGTATTCCCGTGATATGCTTCACTTGTTTTCAGCTTAATCAGTAACGAGGGGTTCAAAATCCTTGCTGGACAGTGAGGCAAACATGAAAAGAATCCTGCATATAGACAAGAAATTTTGTTTAGAGTTGGCATTAATGCTCCTTCTGGCCGGCTGCATCCTGCCGCTGGCTATAAAAGTATTTGCTGAGCCCAACGCTTCTTCAGTTAGTCCTGTTCCGCACAAGGTGATTGCCTATTATTTCCATACCAACACCCGGTGCAGCACGTGCATCAAGATCGAGCAATACTCGCATGAAGCTATCGAACAGGGTTTCCCCTACGAACTGAAGAATGGAACTCTGGAACTGCGCGTCGTGAATTACGAGGATCCCGGAAACCGGCACTTTATACAGGACTACAAGCTCGTTTCCAAGTCGCTCGTTCTAGTAAATATGGTGAACGGGAAACAGACCAAGTGGACGAATCTGAAGCTGGTCTGGCAGCTAACAGGACATAAAGACGCCTTCCTCAACTATGTACGTAAGGAAGTCCGGGGCTATCTGGCCAGTATGTGAACGAGGGTAATTCGATGGAGCGTTGGTATCTGGATATCTTCTCGGCCTTTTGGCTGGGAATCCTGACTTCGATCAGTCCATGTCCTCTGGCTACCAATATTGCCGCAATATCGTTTGTGGCGAGAAACATGGGATCCTCTCGGAAGATTTTGTGGAGCGGCGTCCTTTACTCAGCCGGCAGAATGCTTGTCTACATCGCAATCGCCGTTTTAGCCGTAGCCAGCCTGCTATCGCTGCCCGAAGTTTCCTTTTTTCTGGAAACGAACATGCACAAGATCATAGGGCCCCTCCTGATTATCGTCGGAATAGTCCTGCTGGATGTGCTGCCGATCTCTTTCTCGACATCATTCCTGAGTAATTCGGTCCAGGACCGGGTCGGCAGGTGGGGTGTTTGGGGGTCGGGATTGTTGGGCATTGTTTTCGCTCTGACTTTCTGCCCGCTGTCAGCCGCGCTCTTCTTTGGCAGCTTGATCCCCCTGGCGGTCGACGGCAAATCCGCTGTTTTGATGCCTTCCGTTTATGGTTTGGGCACAGCGCTGCCCGTCATCGGTTTCGCACTTGTGATGGCATTTGGTATGAAATCGCTCGGCAGGTTTTATGAAAAGCTGACACAACTGGAGAAATGGGTGCGTAAGGCAACAGCCTTTGTATTCATTGCCGCAGGCCTGTATCTCCTGCTCAAGAGCATTTTCGGATTTACTGGATTCTGAACAACTATGACAGACAAGCCTGATGACAAAGTCAAATTGACCTTCGATAAGTTCATATTCGAATTTCCCACAGAGCTTAGGGCATGCGCAAGAATTACTTGGCATTTCCCGATTTTGCCCAGCAAAAAAATGGCGACATAGCATTCGCCAACCTGAGATCAAAACCGTTTCCTAACGGAAGGAGGGCTGCTTGAAAATCCAAATACTGGGAACCGGATGCTCTAAATGCAAGACTCTGGTATCGAATACGGAGAGGGCCGTTAAGGAACTCGGATTGAATCCCGACATCGAAAAGGTAACCGGGATCGAGGAGATTTTGAAATTCCAAATTCTGATGATGCCGGGGCTGGTTATTGATGGCCAGGTCAAGGCCGCCGGTCGGGTCCCTTCCATAGATGAAATCAAACATCTGCTCGTTTCCAATAGTGTTCAGCAAATAAACCCGCCGTTAAAAGGAGCACTCATGTCTGAATCCTGTTGTTGTTCGAAGTCCGGCGGACCTGAGGTTGTGCCGTTGGAAAATATCAAAACCAATCAGGCTGAGGTTCCTGAGATTACGACCAACCTGTCATGGCGGGACAAATTGGGATTTCTGGGAGTCCGATGGGGCATAAGCCGCATGCATTATTCTCTTCAGCCCGGCTTATACCGCATCGGGAAGCCGGATAAAGACGCGCCTGTGCTTGTCACCGCCAACTTTAAAATGACAGTCGATCTGCTTCGGAAGGAACTCGGGGGCATGAGCGCCTGGATTCTTGTTCTGAATACCTATGGGATCAATGTCTGGTGTGCTGCCGGCAAGGGCACCTTCGGCACAAACGAGGTCGTTCAGCAGATCGAGAATGCAGATCTAAAGTCGGTCGTGGCCCATAGGGAAATAATCCTTCCGCAGCTCGGGGCGCCGGGAGTCGCTGCCCACGAAGTCAGAAAGCGTTCTGGGTTCAGAATCATCTACGGGCCTGTTTATGCCAGAGATATCCCCGCTTTTCTGGCAAACGGAAAGCAAGCGACGCCGGAAATGCGGCGCGTTCGATTTCGCCTGAGAGACCGGATTGTGCTGATCCCGATGGAATTGATTCCGGCGTTAAAATGGCTGCCGGTTATCGTTGGACTGATCTTGATAATGCGGTTTGTGGACGGTTCCGGCATAAACATCGAAATGTTTGGAGACCTCCTCTCATACCTGGGTGCCATCGTTATGGGAACGATAGCATTCCAGATTCTCCTTCCCTGGATTCCCGGAAGGTCTTTCGTCTGGAAGGGCTGGCTTCTGGGAATAATCTGGTCCCTATCTCTGATAGTCTGGCTGCGGCCAAACCTGTGGGTAGCTGTTTCCAATCTTCTGGTGCTTCCGGTAATTGCGGCATATCTGGCCTTTAACTTTACGGGAGCGACAACATTTACTTCTCTTTCCGGAGTGCAGAAAGAGATTCGCCTCGCCGCTCCAGTCATGATTGCATCTGCAGGACTGGGAATAATTTTGAGAATGGCATTCCGGTTGTGGATCTGAAAGGGGCTTCCCGATGGGTTTGACATATTTGAGGAATGTATCGACTCTGAGAATCGATCGGTCTCGCTGTGGCGGTTGCGGTATGTGCCTGGAAGTGTGTCCTCACTCGGTGTTCCGCATTCAGGAGCACAAAGCGCATATTGTGGACTCGGACCTCTGTATGGAGTGTGGTGCATGCGCAAAGAATTGCGCCGCAAATGCATTGACAGTACGTGCGGGAGTGGGCTGTGCTGCTGCTGTAATTCACGGGAAACTTAGCGGTACTGAGCCCAGCTGCGGCTGTTCTCAAGGAGGATGTGCGTAATAGCAGTAGTGCTTCCTATTAATTGGGTTGGGGTGGAACGACAATACCCGTTTCCCTGGCCCCAAGGCGCAATTTGCAGGGCGGAGCGCCCGCAGGTTTTGGGGATCCGGCAACGCGATGGCGCTTTCATCTTCCACTAATCCCAAAAACCTTTAGAAAAGTCTAATTCCATTGGACAAATCATTTGAGCTTTGTTCAAATAGGCACATTTCGGTTCGCTTTGGCAACGTTCAAACCAAAGCGGAAGGAAGAGTTTTTTAATATGCGCGGTCATCCTTTATGCCTGTGCTTTCTTAAATGCAAGATTAGGAAGCCATGCGCAACGGGAACCGTCAAACAGAAAGGATTTTTTAATGACAAAAGGTAAGTTTTTGGGCTGGCTGATGCCGATGGCACTCAGCTTTGCTCTGCTTGCGCCTCAGAGCGCATTTTCACAAGGCTGTGGCTGAGTTTTGGCCAAGAACGTGGCCCCCATGAGCGGCGGCCTTCTTGGACCCTATCTGGAAAAAGGCGAATGGCAGATTCAAGGAAGCTTCAATCGCTACACCAGTTACGAACCCTTCACGGAATCCTCAATCCAACAAGCTGCGATAGCGGCGGACACCGGACCAAAGACAGGCGGTGGTTCGTTGAACTTCCAGGGCGCTTATGCCCTCACCCGCAGATTAAACTTCACAGCGGACGTTCCAATTGGGCTTTATTCTTACTGGAACTTTCCCCTCGGTGGTAAACGATACGAGATGAAAACGCACGGTTTGGGCGACGTAGTGCTCGGCGGGCGCGTTTGGCTTCTCAACACTGAGAAAAGCACCAAACAAAACCTCGCACTTCAATTCGCCTTGCGATTGCCAACTGGGGATTCAAATTACCAGGTCCTCTACCCCAACGGCCTGGGGCAAGACATCAAGCTCCGCGCCGCAAAATCTGATGTACAGCCGGGGAGCGGGGCATTAGGACTCCGACTTGCAGCGCAGGGTTTCCACCGGTTCCGACATTTCGCGTTGTATGGAAACGCCTTATACCTTTTCAGCCTAAAGGAGCATAACGACACCTATTCGATCCTCTCGACGCTCAACCCGGGTGGACCCAATGCGGTGCCGGCGAATGTGCGTTTTAATGCCGCGCCGGATTCTTATCTTTATAACGCCGGCGTATCCGCCCCTTTGCTGAAAGGGCTCTCTTTTTCACTGGGCAGCCAAATTGCGGGCGTGCCGAGTTTAAACGTCATGACCGGCTCCGAAGGCTTCCGCCAGCCGGGATATCTTGTAACATTGAATCCGGGCTTGTCCTTGAATACGAATCTTGCATCGTATTTCATCGGAGTACCGGTGCGCTTATATGGGTATATTGGACAGGACTTTTCCGGCGCCCAACAGACTGCGAACTTGAATAAGACAAGTCTCCAGTTTGGTGTAAATTTCCACCTCGGGGGAAAGAAAACGATCAAGTAAAAAGTCCGACAAGTTTCGGCGGGCCTTCACCGCAAGGCGGGGGCTCGCCGAATCGTGCACCGTCAAATTATCCTGGAGGACGTTAATAAGTTTCCAATGTTCGTCGGTGAGAACACCTATGATCTGGGCGGTCCTGATATATTCCACCCACTCGGGACACCAATCGCCGAAGTTCTCAAGGAATCCATCCTCATCAACCGAAAAGATTATTTTTTCAAATTCAACAATGGGCATTGTATTTATCCAGAGCTTATTCCGGCTCCTGGCTTCTTGCTTTGTGCATGATGATAGTGGGAATCCATTTGGCCTGCGCGAATCGCAACTTTCAGGATATTCGATTTAGGCGGTATCGGGCAGTTGTAATAATCGGAGAAGGCGCAGGCGGGATTGTATGCCATGTTGAAATCCAGCAGGTAATTTCCGTTCCCGAGTTTCTTTAGATCCACATACCGGCCAAGCGGATAGGTTTTCTTTCCGCTTGTTACGTCCTGGAAAAATATTTCCACATCTTCCCCGGCTCCGGGCTCGAGCAGCCGCGTCGCTTCGAGCCGGCATGGAGTATCTCCGACAAAAAAATCCACCCAGCCGATACGCTCAGCGCTTCGCTGATTGCCGCGGGTTGAGCCGATGATGATTTTCTCCGGTTTCGGATATAGCTTCAGAGGAAGCTCGTAACGATAGGAAAAATCGATGGGAAAATAATCCAGTCCTTTGAATTGCTGGAAGTGCGGGCTCTGAGGATCAAAGACAATAATGGCAGGGAATCGCTGATGGGAAAGACGCAGCGTAAAATGACCAACCCGGATGTACGCCGGATCAAGAGTCGCTTCCCGTTTTGTTGCCTCTTTTATTTTGAATTGCGCTCCGGCGTCGATGCACTCGACTCGAAAACGGTCGCCTTCTACCGTAACGTGAAGATGATGAGGTTCGATGTCGGCTGCGGACAGCTGCAGGTCATTGTCGGCAGCTCGCCCTACGGTCAGTGTCTTCTTCTCACCAAACTCAATACGTTCGACCGCGGCGAGGTATGACGTGGGACTGCTGTGAAGCCAATCCTTGGTGTCCGCGCGATCCTTTTCAATCTCTTTGAAAAATTTTTCTGCCGCTGCTTTATCCATTTTGACAGACCGGGCAGGCGCTCCGGGCCTCAAGGATGTGCAGCTCGACAGCAAAATTAGGCACAGAAAAACACATAACCTTTTCATAGATCCCATTCCTCTTTGAGACTTTGAATTATTTAGTATATAACTCCAGGACTCAAAGCATCGAATTTATGAATAAGAAAGCTTTTGCCGTACTTGTCGCAAGTATGTTCATCTCTATGTTGGGAATGGGAATTGTCAGTCCGTTCCTTCCCATATACGCAAATACCCTGGGAGCATCCAAACTGCAAGTGGGTTTGATTCAGGCAGGCTTCAACATCACGGGTATCGGCACGCTGCTATTTGTAGGGCGGCTCTCGGACCGCCTTGGGCGGAAAGCATTCCTCAGCAGCGGTCTCGCCATACTTGCCGGTTCGACCGTTGGATTGATGTTCGCCAGAAATCCGATACAGCTCATTCTGTGGCGCCTCGTTCAAGGTTTGGGGGCGTCGGCTCATCTCCCCATTGCCCAGGCGTATTTGGGGGACATTACACCGGAGGGGAGTGAAGGAAAGTGGATGGGTTATTTCAATGCCGTTCTCTTCGCCGGGATGGGAGCCGGCCCTCTTGTCGGCGGTGTTATAACGGACGCATTCAGTATTCAAGCGGCCTTCCTGTTCATGATTGTTTTGAATGTTCTCGCCCTTATTGCCACTCTTATTTTTTTAAGGGAGATGCCGCGCAAGGTCGCGACGCGCGAGAATAGGGCGTTCTTTGCTCCCTTGAAGAGCACAATTATGCGTGGTGTCCTCAGCTACCGAATGACAGCCGGGATCGGCACTTCAAGTCTTATGGCTTTCGTACCTCTTTTTGCCGGCCTGAAGCTTGGATTAAGCGCAAGCCTCATCGGGATTCTGCTTGCGGCCCGAAGCCCCATTTCGGTTGTTCAATCCTATACCGGTCGTCTGGCAGACAGATGGAACCGCCGTTCCATGGTGATATGGGGCGGGATTGCCTCTATAATTGCCGTAGCTCTCCTGCCGTTGTCGGGTGCATTCTGGACGCTGCTCACTGCCTACATCTGCATAACGCTCGGTCAGGCAGTTGGAATACCTGCATCCAATGCTTATGTTGTCCACGAAGGTCGCGTCTTTGGGATGGGCACTTCCATGACGATGTTTATGATGGCCATGCACGTGGGCAACGGAGTCGGGCCCGTGATACTGGGGAGCATTGCGGATTGGCTTGGTCTTGAATCTGCATTCTATGCAGCTGCCGTTTGCATGACGGCCGGCGTCATTCTCTTTGCCTCGATGGTCCGCAGTTCCTCCGCCCGACAGGCCGCCGGCGCTTTTGAGTCTTAGAATCTTTGAGTTATTTTCCAAAAACGCTGAGCCATTAAGCCCCACTAAACATCTGATATATAATAAGCCAGCAACTTTAAACAGAGGGTGTTATGCGGAGAACGCTTTTTGTAGTTATTGCCGCGCTGTTATCGATTTCAAATGCCGCCCAGGCACAGTCCTCAATCAACCTCGACGAATCGAAAATCC
>JAHFUH010000026.1:0-9004 GCA_023265215.1 Acidobacteriota bacterium | reverse complement strand
AAATCCGTGCGGGTCTTAAAAATAATTAGACCGTCGTTGTCCTTCCGATAACAAGCTCCGCGGATCACCCGATCAAGGCGCACCTATCGCTTGCCTGGTTGAGTACCGCTGAAATGGAGTCAGGCTGGAACAGCCGGGAAGTCATGCTTCAAACCGGGCAGTCCAATGTTGAGGTCCCGCTCCCGTTAACCAATTCTTCAATCTGGACGCGGCTTCGTTACTCGCTGGCGCCGGATCTCACCGAGGCAAGAGCTTTCGCATCCATAAGCGGAATCGTTGCCCTGTCCCGTATCGCCGATCACGTCTTTGAACTGAAATTAAGCAATGCAGGCGTACCGCATCGCGGGAGCCGGCTATCGGTTTATGCCGAAGCAGTTCATCCCGTAACCCGAACGCCCATCTCCGGCATCGAATGGAAATCAAAGCTTTTAATCGACGAGGAAAAAAAGGAAGTAACTCCTGCGCTCATCAACAAAATTGGCGAGTTTGCAGAATTTGTTTTTAATATTCCGGAAAAGGAGGATGCCTACCGCCAAGCGACTGCGAATGTGGAAGTGTCGGGCCGGCTTGGGGATTTCGAGCAAAAGACCACAATCCGGGTTCCACTTTTCAGCCGTTTTTCAGGACGGTTCCAGAGCGACAAGCCGATTTATCAGCCCGGCCAAACCATGCATTTGCGCGCGGTGATTCTTGATTTTCAAGGTCGAGCGGCACAGGGAGCTAAAATCAAATTAAATGTAGAGAATCAGGATCATGAATGCGCTCATACGGCTCATTTGGTTTCCTCGAATTTCGGGATTATTCAAGATGAGTGGACTATTCCCGAGACTGCGAGCCTGGGTGCCTACAATATTACTCTTGCCCTGGAAGACGGAGATGATTTCGAGATTACCCGTCATATTGTCCGTGTGAGTCGCTATGAATTGCCGGTTTTTACCGTAACCGCAAAGCCGGACCGGACTGCGTATCTTCCAGCAGAGCAGCCGCGGGTCACAATTGCCGCAGATTATCTTTTCGGAAAACCGGTTCCGGGGGGACAAGTCAGAATCGTACGAACCGGTGAGCGCGAATGGAATTCGAAGAAGCGCAAATATGAGATAACCGACGAAACTGTTGCGGAAGGAAGAGCCGGAGATGACGGAAAATTTGTTGCGCAGCTGGATCTAAAATCGGATCACAACGATCTTCAAAAAGCTTATCAGGAACGCTTTCGCGACATTCATTTTGCTTCGTATTACAAGGATGTGACTTCCGGCCGAACGGAACAGCGGCGTTTCGATATCCGGATCACCCTTCAACCTATTCATATTTACGTTATCCGATCTGGTGAGGGTGGATTGCTCCCTGCCGCTCTTTACGTTTCAGCTTCATACGCCGATGGACGGCCCGCTTCGGCCGAGGTGGAGATTCTTTTTCCCGACAAAATCATAAGACTTCACACAAATAAATATGGTGTCGGCAAAACGCTGTTCCAAAATAAGGACTATGGAGCTGAAAAAATTAAAATCAGAGCTGTGGATTCTGCGGGAATAAGCGGGATTTTGGAGCCAAATGACTGGTGGCGGGGAGTTGCTTTTTTCCGCCTGGAAACCAGCCACACGATTCATCGAGCCGGCGAACCGGTAAAGCTCCAAATCACTTCGCCGCCGGATTCCCCGGTGGATCAGCTTGTAATGATTTGCGCAATTTCAGGCGACAAAGAAATTGCCCGCCAGGTTGTCCGGCTCACAAATCACAAAGGTGAAGCAATATTTCGCTATCAACCCGATTTCAAGCGCACGATCAGCTTCGTCGCATGGAATGCAATAGATTCTGGTTTTAGATATTGGGATCTTGGTTCAAAAACTGTGATTTTCCCCGATTATTCCGATCTGAATATTTCCGCAGCCACTGATCGAAAAATCTACAAACCAGGCGAAGAAGCATTTCTTCGGATGCAGGTTGCCTCCGCTGACGGGAAGCCTGTCGAAGCAGCCATAGGTCTTGCCGTAGTGGATCAGGCGGTTCTGGAGCGTGCCAGAACGGACGACGAATTTGGCCACCGCTCATGGTTCACCTGCGCATTCTGCGGAGACCCGGGAGAGGAAGGGATTGGTGGAGTGCGGCTGAATGATCTGTATGCTCTGAATCCAGCGGCCGCGATTTCGCCCGAACTCGACCTGGTTGCGGAAACCCTGTCAATACGACATTCCGGTTTCATTAATAGTGAAAATGGCGAATGCACGACACTTCCTCCGGATTTCGCAATCATCACTTCGCAAATGCGACAAATGGAGGCTGCTTTAAATAACAATTACCTGGGAACACTCGAGATTCCAAAGGATGCATCAGCTCTGAGGAGGATACCGGCATTGCAGTGGAGCAAAATGAGAGATCCCTGGGGAATGCCCTACTCGCCCAAATTCAGTGTCGAATATGGATACAATGTTCTCACATTGTGGAGTGCTGGTCCTGATAAAACGTTCGAAACAGAGGACGATTTTTCTGTTCATGATTTTCGGCGGCCTTATTTTCTGCCTACTCGAAACTTGATTAACGAAGCGTTGAGCAATCAGAACTATCCCGCCACTGATTTCGAATTTCTTAATATCTTGCGGAGTAATGGACTGCTGTTAGAGTCGTTGCGTGATCCGTGGGGAAGTCCTTATCGAGCCAACGTCAAGACTGAGGGCAAATTCAGGCGTATCCGCATTATCAGCGCCGGTCCTGATCGCCAATTCCAAACCCAGGATGATTTCTCCGTCGCCGATTTCTCCGGCAGTTATTTTCAGGTTGAGGGATCTCAGATCAAAGCGGTTCTTCAAAACGCTGCAGCCGCCCCGCAGACGATAGATGAATTTCTTAAAATTCTGAAAAGCGCCGGCCTTGATGTCTCCCACTATCATGACGCTTGGGATCGGCCATATCTCGTATTGGATGCTCTGAGTTCACGCTACGATGATCGGACCAAATATACAACTGTGCAGGAATTTGGCGGTCCGGCCGTGTTGCGAAAAGATATTGTGCCGGTGACGAAACACTTCATTACATTTTCACTTCACAGCCTTGGGCCGGACGGCATTGAAAATACCGGCGATGATTTTGATATTGCAAGTTTTTCCGTGCTCACAAAAGAAGAAGCTACGCAGCCGGAGCAGCCTCCCGCCAAGTCTCAGACGGCAGTAATGCTGCAAGGAACAGGTTTGATAACAGGCGTTACTATAGATCCAACAGGCTCCATCGTTCCGAATGTGGCCGTGACACTTGTTGATGCAGCAGGGATTTTATTCGAAACAGTTACAAATCAAAACGGAACTTACTATTTTAAGTCGGTTCCCGCGGGCATCTATTCACTGACGGTCGTATTGCCGGGCTTCTATAAGTATGAAGTCTCTAAAATCCCGGTTGCCGAGGGCAAAACAACCAGCGTCGATATTGAGCTCCAACTTGCCGCCAGGCAGGATGCTGTGGAGGGTTTGGCAGAATCTGATTCACTTATATTGGAATCGGCGTCCTCGGTAGGCAGGACCGTATCCTACGCAACGCCGCGCGTTCGCGAATATTTTCCCGAGACATTGTTCTGGGTTCCGGAGATGATCACCGATGCGAATGGTCTGGCCCGCACTCAAATTCCTGCCGCCGACTCGGTAACAACATGGAAAATCGCAGTGGCAGCTTCTACGGCAGACGGCCGATTTGCCGAAGCGGAGAGCGAGTTCCGCACATTCCAGCCGTTCTTTCTCGACTTCAATCCGCCTCTCGTCCTGACCGAAGGAGACCAGATAGAGTTGCCGGTGGCTGTGCGCAACTATCGTGATCGCGCACAGAAGGTCAACGTCAGTCTTGTTCAGAATGAATGGGCGACTGTTCAAGGAAACGTCACCCGGCAGGTGACTGTGCCGGCGAATAGCTCTGTCAACGCGACCTATGTTGTTCAGGCGAAGAATGCAAAGGAGAAAGCCGTTCAGCGAATCACTGCCGATTCCGGCTCTGACCGCGACGCGATTGAGAAATCTCTGCGGATTCATCCGGACGGCCAGGAGATTACCCACACGTCTGGGGATCTGGTTTCGGGGCCGGCCTCCTTTAACATAACCATTCCACAAAATGCGATCAAAGGCGCTACGCGCGGGGAAATCCGGATCTATCCCAATATCGCCTCGCTGTTGCTGGAGAGTGCATCGGCGATTCTTGCGGCGCCACACGGATGCGCGGAACAAACCATTTCAGCAGGGTACGCAAACCTGATCGCCTTGCGTTTTGTGCGCGCTGCCGGAATTCAGGATGCCAAGATTGAAGAACGCGCTCTGAAAAATATACGGCTTGCTTTGGATACTTTAGGCAGGTTCCAAGACAGCAATGGCGGCGTTCGCTATTGGAATACGGGCGATCCTGACATCGCGGTTACCTCTTACGCGCTGGGATTTCTTATTGAGGCATCGGCCGTAGTGCCGGTTGACGAAGAAGATTTGTCAGAGCTGGTTTCCTGGCTGGAAAAACAACAGGCGACGGATGGAAGATGGAAGCCGCGGAATACCAATTCGGGCTCATCGGATCGCCAGGTGCTGCTGCTTACGAGCACCGTTCTGAGATCTCTTGCAGCGGCTCATAAGGCGAGGATTAAGGTGGAGCCGACCGCTCTCAGCGGAGCCTATCATCACATCGCTCAATTGACGGACTCCCTGGATGAACCTTACATGCTCGCCAGTTTTATTTTGGCGGCACTGGATTCGGGCGACGAGGCTCTGCTGGGCAATGCCGTAAAGAGACTGGCTGCATTGGAGCGTGAAGAACGAGGAGGCCTCTACTGGGATCTGCAAACTAATTCGCCTTTTTATGGATGGGGAACCGCAGGGCGATACGAAACCACCGGACTGGCAGTAAGCGCGCTGTGCGCCTGGCGCGCGGCGCATTCCGATGCAAAGGAATTGGATTCGCAGATACGCCGCGGCCTTGTTTTCTTGCTCCGCGGGCGCGATCCCTCGGGCTCCTGGTCCTCGACTCAATCGACGATTCGAGCCATGCGCGCCCTGGTCGATGCCTCCACGGTACTGGGAAGTTTTGGAGGACGGGGCCGAACAATTGAAATTCGTTCCAATGAGCATACTGTCAAAACAATCAATATGCCGGACGCCCCGAAAGCAACGGATCCGCTTATCGTCGACCTGTCTTCATTTCTTTCGTCAGGCGACAATCAAATTTCGTTGATGCCATCTTCAGGAATTGAGCCCGCCCTCATGCTTATTTCATCGACTCACTGGCTTCCATGGGAGCAAACAAAGCCCAGAACCTCGCCCGAGCTTCGGCTGAACGTTCAATTCGACAGATTGGAAGCACGTGCAGGCGAGCCGGTTCGATGCTCCGTGAAAGCCGAACGGGTGGGCTTCCGCGGCTACGGCATGATGCTTGCCGAAATCGGGCTGCCCCCGGGAACGGAAGTGGACCGGGCGTCGCTCGAAAAAGTGATCGAGGATGGATCCCTGGGCGTCAACCGTTACGAGATCCTCCCGGATCATGTTGTCTTTTATCTGTGGCCGTCCGCGGGCGGATCATTCTTCGAATTTTACATAACTGCCCGCATGCCTATGAATGCCAAATCCGCCCCGTCCATTTTATACGACTACTACAATCCTGAAGCCCTGTCAGAACTGGCTCCATTTCATTGGACAGTAAAATAGAGGGGACGCGGAATACGCGGACCACGCGGAAAAACGCGGAATAAAACAAATAATATCCGCGTTCTTCCGCGTGATCCGTGTCCCTATGGATTTGTCGATATAGTCACTTCAATCGGAGAAAGCAGTTCTTGCGCGAAATGGTCCACATAGGTCTTCCAGGAGCTGTAATCGGCGCCGGTTTTGTCCCAGATGAATCCCGCCCAGTACGAAACCATGCCATCCGGATTCGCTTTTGAAAGCACCAGCCGATTCAAGCGGTCCTCGGCTTCGCCGGCAAATGTCTTGGGATTCACAATAATCGCCAGTCCCTGGTTGCCCGCGTTCTTTTCCATCTTCTCCCACTGGGCCAGCCAGCCATGCTCTGCATTGAATTCCTTCTGGTCGCCGGCGGTTTTCTTGAGCCCGATGGCTGAGGTCAGCGCTTCGCTGTCGCTTTGGGATTTATAAAAGCTTTGATAATGATCCAGGTTCTGCCCCGCATCCAATGCGATTCGCTTGGTTTCTGCCACCTTTGATCCATTTACCTCAAATGGTTCGTAAGTCAGTTCAAACATCACACGAATGGGGCCGTTTGCCAGCACGCGTGAGGTGACGAAATTATTCGATACCCAGAGTTTGTCCGCCGCCCACAATCCATTGCCGCCGCAGCCGCGGCTGACGCTTGCGGAATAAAAATCAGCTCCCTCGCCATTGTCGACGTGATAGTTGTCCACCATGTACCAGTCGTTAATGATCATGCGCGGCACACGCTTGGACCAGATGTCTACGGTACTGCTGGTAAGAGGTTCGCGTACCCAGGTCTCCAGAGCTTTGCCGTACATCCGGTGGGCAATCCGGTCGTTCTCCCAGGCGAAATCGTCGAAGCGCTCGCGCACAAAGCGTCCGTAAGATTTGAATTGATCCTGAGTGTAGGTCCACTTGGCGCCCGATGTTACCGTGAAGCTCTTTGTTTCTCCGGGGGCGAAGTCGGTCTGAAAAATTAGCAGGTCGGCGCTATAATCGCCATCGGTATCCACCGCCTGGCAGAGTATTTCGTATCCCGCCGCATTCTGCACGTGAATTCTGGCCGGATCCTTTTCGCCAAGCTGCACAAGATCTTTGAAAGAAAGCTCGATAGTCTGGTTCCTACGTTCCAGCTGCAGCCTGTTGATGGCCTTTACGGTCATGTGAGCCGGAGCCGGCATGCTCAGCGCCGGCAGCAATGCAAAAAATAAGGAAATGAGAACTGTTCGGAAGATGCTCATGGGAAAACTCCTCGTATCAATTGTATTGGCTTATGAAGTTAACTGCGAATAAAATCGGAGCATTCGAGTCTTAGAACCTTTGCGTCTTGGCGTGAATTACTCCAAGACGCAAAGCGTCAAAGTCTCAAAGGAGACTTGATTATGAGGAGATATTTTTTTCTTATAGCCTTTTTATTTGCAATCAGTGCGGCTTCACAAACTCAACAACCGCCGCGTCTTGAATTTCCGCTTTGGACGGGCGACGCTCCCGGGGCGCTGGGCAAAGACGCCAAAGATATTCCGACTTTGACGCCCTACTTCGCACCGCCGGGAAAAGCGACGGGCGCATCTTTCATCATTTGCCCGGGCGGCGGCTATGCTGCATTGGCGCCCCACGAAGGATTTCAATACGCGATCTGGCTCAATGAACAGGGCATCACCGGGTTTGTCCTGAAATATCGACTTGGCTCCAATGCCTACCGGCATCCAGCGATGATGCAGGATGTGCAGCGGGCAATCCGATATGTGCGCGCCAACGCCGAGAAATGGAATCTGGATCCGAACCGGATCGGAGTTATGGGATCCTCCGCAGGCGGGCACCTGGCCTCAACGGCGCTCACTCATTTTGATGCGGGCAATCCCGCGGCCGCCGATCCAATCAATCGTGCAAGTTCGAGACCCAGCCTTGGAATCCTATGCTATGCGGTCATCACAATGGGGCCGGACACACACGCCGGTTCGAAGCGATACCTCCTCGGGGATAATCCGGATCCCGCTCTTGTCGAGCTCCTTTCCAATGAAAAACAGGTGACCGCCAACACGCCGCCGGTTTTTATTTTTCACACTTATGAAGATTCAACCGTTAAGGTGGAAAATGCGTTGGAATTTGCATCCTCGCTGCGCCGTCATGGAGTCCCGTTTGCGCTGCACATCTATCCCAAAGGAGCTCACGGCATGGGACTGGGCGGCTCGCAATGGGATCCGGGCAACCGCCATCCATGGACATACGATTGCGTCCTCTGGCTCAAGGAACAGGGATATGGCAATGGCGCTTCGCGTAATTAATGCAAAAAGTTAAGGAGCTGCAATGATTCGCAAACTTTTTCGACTGGCTCTGCTTCTTTTATTTGGATTATTTGCCGCCGGCGCAACAAAGCCGGGAGCTTCCTACAACGTGCGAAGTTTTGGCGCAAAGGGCGATGGCACGACAAAGGACACAGCTGCTTTTCAGAAAGCTCTCGATACCTGCGCCGTCTCGGGCGGTGGAGAAGTTTTTATTCCTGCCGGGAAATACCTCATCGGCAGCATTCAGATAGGGAACCGGACAATCCTACGGCTCGAGAAAGACAGCGTCCTGATGGGCAGTCCCGATCTGAATGATTATCCGATCATGGATATCCGATGGGAAGGGCGATGGCAACCGGGGCATCGCGCTCTCATCTACGCAGCCAATGTGGACCACACCGGGATCATCGGTCCGGGCCGCATCGAAGGCAATCGCGCTGTTGCATTTGGCAAAGAGAACAAGCGCGGCGCCCCGGTTCTCGAACCCATTTCCTGCAACGACGTCCGCTGGGAGGATTTTGCCGTGACGCACGACGGCACATGGGCCACGCACCCGACATACTGCAACAACGTTGTGATCAAGAATCTGAATATTCGCAACACGCGCGACGGCATTGATGTGGATTCCTGCAAAAATGTGCTCATTGAAGGCTGCGACATTGATACCGGCGACGACGCCATCAGCCTCAAATCAGGCAGAGGAATGAATGGCGCACGCATCGGGAAGCCTACTGAAGACGTTTTGATCACCCGCTGTGTTTTGGGTGGTGGTGTCTTTGCCTGCATCAGCATCGGCAGCGAGACCTCGGGCGGCATCCGGAATGTGCGGATAGAAAAGACCAGGTTCAATCACAGCCGCACTCACGCCATTTATATTAAGACCCGAACAGGGCGCGCGGGAGTCATCGAGAACATTACGGGAGAGGACCTTGATGTTGCGAACGGCGGGTTCCTGTGCATCAATTTGACGACCGGCGGGAATCAAAGCACTCCCGACGATACGGTCGAAGGGGATATCGGCCGCCCTCTGCTCCGGAATGTTCTTTTCTCCAAAATCCG
>JAHFUH010000354.1 GCA_023265215.1 Acidobacteriota bacterium | reverse complement strand
CTGTTCGGAGATGTCTCGTCGTACATGCTCTGTTGCCGTTGCGGTGTAGGCCCCGATCGGAATTCCGGGCAAGGCATCGCGCAAGATGTTGAGCTTGCGGTATTCCGGCCGGAAGTCATGTCCCCACATGCTAACGCAATGCGCTTCATCAATGGCGACAGAGGAAATGCCCCTGTCCTTCAGGAAATCCAGGAATCCTGGCATCAGGAGCCGTTCCGGCGACACGTAGAGAAGCTTTAGCTGGCGCTCGCGCAGCCGCTCATACATTTCGTTTCTTTCCGGATGAGACATGGTGCTGTCCAGGCGGCCGGCAGGGATGCCCGAATCCAGCAGAGAGTCAATCTGGTCTTTCATCAGGGAGATCAACGGCGATATGACAAGGGTCAGTTGCGGAAGGACAAGGGCGGGCGCCTGGAAGCACAGAGACTTGCCTCCTCCGGTGGGCAGAACAACAATGGAGTCGCATCCCCGGCAGACGCATTCCATCGCCTGTTTCTGCAGTGGAAGGAACTTGTCGAACCCCCAGTACTTGCGTAAAACCTCTTCAATGCTCTCCGGCATAAAGTCAGGATCCCGGCGGAAATTGGGAGGGATCGGAAAAGATCACTGGTTCCAACCCGGCATCGATTTTATACGACAGCCCGATACAGCGCCAGCGGCGAAATAGGCGCTGATGCGTTCTTCTGCAATTGTTGTTGTTCGGAACGTAAGGCCCTGGAGCGGAAATAAGATCTTCTGTTTGGAGCCTTTGAGTCCTGGCGTGACTTCAGAGGTATGCTAAGGGCTCGCGCAATAATAACTTCACATTCTGCGGCCGACTCTCAGGCTTGACCATAGGCATTAAATTGCAAAAGGATCTTGCAATTCTGCGGGTCGGCCGCCCTTCGGGGCGCGGCGGCGGGCGGGCATCTGCTGCGTTGCTGCTCCTCGGCGATGAACCACATCGCCTGCGTCGCGGCGCCTTGCATCTGCCCACCCGGCGCTCGCGCCAGAATGTGAACTTATTTTTGCGCGAACCCTAAGGCCCGAAAACGCCTTAAATATATAATTCCGGAGTAAGCCATTGTTGTATCATTCATTTACAGGCTCTTAGAAAGGGAAATATTTATGAGTAATCTTAAATATGAAAAACTCGTGTACCAGTTTAAGCCCGAGTTCAACGAAGTCGCCGCAGGAGAGGCGGTTGACTATGTCTATTCCCCGCAGGCTTACTTCAGAGGAGCTTCACAGATTCCCGAGTCAAAATACAATGTGGGATTCCAGATCTTCACCAAACCCTTTTTCCTGGACAGGATCCCGCACGTCCATGCGGTCGATGAGTACCTTATTTTCCTGGGCGGCTCATTTCCGAACCTTTTTGATTTTGATGCGGAAATAACTCTAGCCATGGGCCAGGAGATGGAGGAGTATTTGATCACTTCACCTGCTATTGTACGTATTCCGGCAGGCCTGCAGCATTGTCCTCTGAATTTCAAGCGCATCGACAAACCCATCTTCTTTCAGGCGGCCTGCATGCAGGGATCGTTTGGCGGAGTCTACGACGGCAAAGAAGTGTGGTATAACGGACCGGGTCAGTGCCGATACGATTCCAATAAGAAGTGTAATTCCTGCAGAGGGTGCTGGAAGGAAAGCTGGCAGAAGTAAGCTCAACAGATATAAATTCGGAACTCCTGATACGCTTTTTTCAACCTGGGAGCGCCGGCGCCTCGCCCAGAAGTGGCAACGCGCAGATGCCCGCGCGAAGCCGGAACCCAAAGGGATCTGGGTCCGAAGTCCCAGCCGCATGAGACTTGCACGGCGATCGCTGCGTTGCTCGTCGTCAACTATGTCCCACATCTCCTCCTCCTCGCGCCTTGCGCTCGGCTGGGCTGCCGCGCAGACCCAGAACCGTGCAAGCCCCATGCGCGCGACCGTTCCTAATACCGTATAGTTTTTCCGCTTTGAGCCTCGAAGCCGCGATCAAAGGGTAGCCGGGGGCGAGCCGCAAGTCCCTTTTAGGTATTCGTAGTATTGGATCGCTCCTTTTCCGGAAAGGTATTGTCCAGCCAACACTATTTTGGGACTATTAGATGCCCTCTAATAAGGGAGCATGCTCACGCAGAGGATGTGTTCCCTGGATCTGAGGCGCTGAATTCGGATTTGTTTATCTGTATAGCAAGGATAAAGGACTAAGAAATGCAAAAGACAATTGCGGTTTTGGAAGGCGACGGGATCGGTCCGGAAATTGTTGCTGAATCCATAAAAGTATTGAAAGCCATTGAAAAAAAGTACGGACATAAATTTGAACTGATATATGCGCCTTTCGGAGCGGAAGCATACTTTTCCGAAGGATCCCCTTTTCCTGAAACGACCGTGAAGATATGCGACCGGGCAGATGCGATTATTAAAGGCCCGGTGGGACTTGCCGTTGATAAAATGAATCAAATTCCGCAAAACATGCGCCCGGAAATCGGCGCCATTCTTCCCCTGCGCAAACGCTATGATACCTTCGCCAATTACAGGCCCGTCCGGTTGCCCAAGTCGTTGGCGTCTTTTTCTCCTCTAAAAGAAAGCCTGATTGGAGAGGGACTCGACATTTTGATGATTCGAGAACTGGTTGGCGGTATTTACTTCGGAGAGAAAACAGAAGGCAGCCAAACGGGAATGAAATACGCGGAAGACGACTGTAAATATACCGACGAGCAGGTGAGACGTGTGGCAATTGTCGCTTTTGAAGAAGCTCGCAAACGGAAGGATCCCCTGATCAACATCCATAAGGCCAATGTGCTGGCAACCTCCCGTTTCTGGCGGGAAGTTGTGGAAGATGTGGGTAAGTCCTATCCGGAGGTGGAATATCGCTCTATGCTTGTGGACAATGCTGCATTTCAATTGGTGAAGAATCCGACTCAGTTTAACGGTGTTGTCCTGCTCGAAAATATGCAAGGGGACATTTTAACCGATCAAGCCGGAGGCATTCTCGGATCCCTTGGGCTGATGCCTTCTGCTTGTATTGGACCTAAAAAGGGATATGTAGAAGCAGCCCATGGTTCAGCTCCGGATATCGCGAATCAGAATAAAGCCAATCCATATTCCATGATTGGCAGCGTGGCTTTTTTATTCGAGAAATGCATGAATCTTCATCAGGAATCGGAAGATATCTGGAACGCGCTATTCGGGGTTTTTGAGAAGGGTTATCGCACTGCAGAACTGGCATCGCCTGACTGCGATAAATCAAAGATACTGGCAACCCGGGAATTCGGAGACCTTGTGGTGGATATGATTTAGGAGATTATTCAACATAAGTTATTTTTGGAATAATAGATAGTCGGGTGTGAGTTCGGCGCAGGAACGGCACCCAATCAATGCGAGGACGCGGTCGACCTCGTTGCGCAGGATGTCCAGTGCATGCTGTGCCCCCTCCTGACCGCCGGCGGCGAGGCCGTAAAGCACCGCACGTCCGATCAACACAGCTTTTGCGCCAAGCGCCAGCGCTTTGATGATATCAGAACCACGCCGAAAACCGCTGTCGATCATCACCATGATCCGGCTCCCCACCTGGCGACAGACCTCCGGCAGGATCTCTATCGGCGAGATGGCGCCATCGAGCTGGCGGCCACCGTGGTTGCTGAGCACGATACCATCAATCCCTTCGGCTGCCGCAATCCCAGCGTCCCGGGCCGAAAGCAGACCTTTTATCATAAACCGGTTTGGCCAGATCTCCCGCAGCCATCGGACGAAGCTCCAATCGAGCTGCTCGTTTAACTGCTTGCTCATGTAGCGCGCGCCATCGATGGCCCTGTCCTTCCCGGGCGGCAAAAATTCCGTAAGGTTCGCGAGCCGAGGCGCCCCGTGCCGCACCATCACGTTAAAAAGCCAGACCGGATGAGCCAGCACATCGAGTTTCGCCCGCATTGACGGATGGCCAAGCCGCACATAGTTGCGTTGATCCCACTCGCGGTTGCCGTAAGCAGGAGCATCGGTTGTAAGGAAAAGTCCCTGGAATCCTGCGGCGGCAGCGCGTTCGACCAGCCGCTTGACGGCTTCGCGGTCCTTCAGAGGATATAGCTGAAACCACAGCCGTCCACCGGCGTGTTGCGCCACGTCTTCGATCCTGCTGGTGGAAACCGTGCTCAGAGAAAAAGGGATGCCGGCTTTCTTGGCTGCTGCGGCAAGCGCAAGATCTCCGTTCTGTCTCAACATGCCGTTGAATCCCGTGGGGGCAATTATGAACGGCGATTGTATCCGCTGATCAAACACATCGATAGCCTGACTGCGCGCCGACACATCCACAAGAGTACGGGGCACGAACCCGATGCGCTCAAATACCTTCCGGTTGCGGCGCAAAGTCACTTCATTTTCAGCGCCCCCGTCGAGGTACTCGAATGCAAGGCGTGGTACTCGGCGTTCAGCAAGCAGCCGAAGTTCGTCAATACTTAGTGCTTTTTGGAAATCGCGGCCCGCATAGTAACTGCGTTTCATGAATTTATCCTCCGGGATATCCCCAATCGGACTCCTGCAGATTGTGCGCAATGCTCATATCTTGGAACCGCTGATCCCTTAGCTGAAGTAATCTCTATATCTAATTCGCACCGGATTTTTATATCCACGAAGATCCGTGCAATTCCTCTGCAGAATAAATCCTAACATCTGCCCCGGATCTTCTTCATACGAATTCGTGAAACAAAAGGATGCATAAAATGGATATTTCTGTTATGAAGTGAAACGGGGGATGAGTTGCAGGGAGATGGACCCCAATCCCTATCAATAAAAGGAGAAGAGGATTAATGGCTAAGGCATTGGAAGGCGTCAGGGTATTGGATTTTACTCAGTATTTGTCCGGTCCTCATGGTACGTCGGTGCTGAGCGAGCTGGGGGCCGAGGTGATCAAGATTGAAATGCCGGGCAAGGGAGAACCGGAGCGGCAGGCAATGCCCAAAACTCCCAAGCGAGAATCCTACCAGTTTCTTTCTTATAACCGGGGAAAGAAGAGCATTACCCTGAACCTGAAGAACCCCAAAGGGGTGGAAATTGCCCAAAAGCTGGCGGCCAAAGTGGATATCCTCGTGGAAAACTTTGCTCCCGGGGGCATGGACCGACTGGGCCTAAGCTATGAACAAGTAAGCCGGATCAACCCGCGGATCATATATGCATCCATTTCGGGCTTCGGACAAACCGGCCCGCGCCGAAATGATGTAAGTTACGATGTGGTTGCCCAGGCGATGGGCGGGTTGATGAGCGTAACCGGACATCCTGACGGTGAGCCGCTGAAGGCGGGCATTTCGCTCGGTGACTACATGGGGGGATACAACGGCGTCATTGCCATCCTGGCAGCCCTGTATTACAGGACGGTAACGGGCGAAGGGCAGGCCATTGACATTTCCATGCAGGATGGGATCTGGGCGATGGTTTTTCCGGACCGCGCCAATTACTTTGACGATCATATTGTCCCCAAAAGAATCGGCAATAAGCTCAGCAGCTCCGCCCCGTTCGGCGCTTACAAGGCCAAGGATGGTTCCGTGGTGATTTGCACGATCACAGACCCTCAATGGCAAAAGGTCCTTCAGGCGATGGGTCGCGAGGACTTGATCGGCGAGCAACGCTACTCCACCCGCGAGAACAGGACAAAAAATATGGAAGAAGTCGACGGCTTGGTGCAGGGATGGTGCAAAGAAAAAACCGTGGACGAGGTCTTCGCGATCCTCAAGAAATTCGGAGTGCCCTGTTCGCCGCTGCCCACTTTTGACCAGGTGGCCAACGATCCACACTTGCTGAGCAGGGATATGATCGTGGAGGTTGAACAGCCTGTTTCCGGGAAGGTCAAGCTCAGCGGTTCCGTATACAAGATGTCCAAGACGCCGGGCGACCGCAAGATGAGAGTTCCCGAGGTGGGCGAGCACAACGAAGAAATCTATGGCGGACTCCTGGGGATCGATGCGCAGGAAATCAAGAGGCTCAAGGAAGAGTCCGTCA
>JAHFUH010000353.1 GCA_023265215.1 Acidobacteriota bacterium | reverse complement strand
CGCGACGAGAGGATTCCGCAGGCGTACTCGACAGTACGTCGAGGAATCCGACCGAGCGCAACGCAGTAGACATGCCCGGATCCGCCGCCGCAGTAGAAGCTTCATGAATAATCCGGGCTAGGCGTGGTCGATTAGGAGGTCTTTGTGATCTTTGTGGTTCAAATTCCAGCCTAATCAACAGCAATTCCTTATTAACGTTACATTTAGATGAATTGATGCGCGCCAAAAGGGGCAATTCTCGTCGAACAACTGTAAAATTAGGAGATCTTATCCGGCCTTTTTCTGCTAGACTTGGACGTTTCACAGCCGATTGATTGGTGGCAATTATGACTTTTATGCAGCGGCTCGTTGATTTCTTCTCCAAGAAATCAACGATTTCAAAAGGGGGCGGCGACAAGGCCATCCTCAAGCAAAAGGCTGTAGGCAAGATGACGGCACGCGAGCGGATTGCTGCGTTGCTCGATGAAGGCTCCTTCCACGAATATGATCTGTTTGTCGAACACAATTGCAAAGATTTCGGCATGCACGAAAAGGAGCTTGCCGCCGATGGCGTGATTACCGGTTCCGGCGCCATCGCCGGCCGCCCGGTCTGCATCTATGCACAGGACTTCACCGTGGCCGGCGGTTCGCTCGGATTGATGCACGCGCGCAAGATCACCAAGATTCTGGATCACGCAGTCAAGATGGGTATTCCCGTCATTGGTATAAACGACTCCGGGGGCGCGCGCATTCAGGAAGGCGTAAACTCACTGGCCGGCTATGGCGAAATTTTCTATCACAACACCCTGGCTTCCGGCATCGTTCCGCAGATTTCCGTCATTCTCGGGCCATGCGCCGGCGGCGCTGTTTACTCCCCTGCCCTGACAGACTTTGTTTTTGTCGTCGATCAGATTTCCAAAATGTTCATCACCGGGCCCGAAGTCGTAAAAACGGTGCTGGGGGAGGAAATCTCGATGGAAGAGCTCGGCGGCGCCCGCGTGCAGGTGGAAATAGCCGGCAATGCCCATTTTTTTGCCAAAAGCGAGCAGGAATGCTTTCAGCAAATTCGCACGTTGATCAGTTTTCTGCCCGACAGCAACCGGCACAAGCCCGTGCCTATTGAAAAGATGCAGCCCAGGCCAACCTACCTGATCGAGAACTTGATCCCAAAGGACTCCAAGATCCCGTTCGACATGCGAGATATTGTTCGAGCCGTGGTCGACAACTCCGATTTCTTCGAAATTCAGGAGCGGTTCGCGGCGAATGCGATTATAGGTTTCAGCCGCATTGACGGCGAAACCGTCGGCATTATTGGAAACCAGGCGCTGGTGCTGGCCGGCGTGCTGGACATCGACGCCTCAGACAAGATCGCCCGATTTGTCCGCTTCTGTGACGCTTTCAATATTCCGCTCCTCACCCTCGTCGATATTCCGGGCTATCTGCCGGGATCCGATCAGGAACACGGTGGAGTCATTCGCCACGGCGCAAAAGTGCTGTACGCGTACAGCGAGGCAACAGTCCCGAAGATCACAGTGATTCTGCGCAAGGCTTACGGCGGCGGTTACATCGCCATGTGCTCCCACCACCTGGGCGCCGACTTCGTTTTCGCATGGCCCACTGCCGAAATTGCCGTCATGGGGCCGGAAGGCGCAGCCAACATCATTTTTCGCAGCGAAATCGCGGCGTCGAAGCATCCGGAAGAGACGCGCAAAACCAAAGTCAAGGAATACTCCGATAAGTTCGCAAACCCGTACGTCGCCGCTTCCAGCGGCTACGTCGACGCGGTAATCTCTCCGGAAGAAACCCGCGCCTACGTCGTCCATGCCCTGAAGCTGACGCGCAACAAGGAAGAAATCCGTCCGGCGAGGAAACACGGCATTCCGCCGTTTTAGGAAGGAGAGTCTCGGTGAGCGAACATAAACAGTTCAGCCGAATTGCACTTGAAAACGGCATTTTCGAAACGCATGTAACCAGGAAGTTCAAACTGCGAAAGCCTTATGAAAGACAGGATCCAGGGACCATCAAAGCAGTGATTCCCGGCACCGTGACCGAAATTGTCACCAAGGTTGGAGAGACTGTCAAGCAGGGCGACACACTGATGATCGTCGAGGCCATGAAGATGCTCAACCGGATCATCGCCCCGATGGATGGCATCGTCAACGCCATTTATGTCTCGGCGGGAGAAAAGGTAACGAAAGGGCTGGTGCTGATCGAGATCGAGTCTGCCACAATGATCGTTAATGGAAGCCGCCGTATCCCGCGCAAAATATAATTTTATTTGGAATGCGGCTGCGGAACTGCCGCACTCCAAAGACATTCACTCTCACCCCTTTACCTGCGATAACTCGACTTCTTTTTTGTCCTCCACTACCGCATCCATGGAAATTTCCGGAATGGTGCATATGATCAGAAAAGTCAGCAGCATGGCGATGGCGCCAATAATGTATATAACGCGCAAGCCGGATTCCAGGGAGAGGCGAATGGCCAAAATTGTCTGATCGAGCATTTCCTGGACATTGCCGCCCGTTTTGCCAATAGTCGCCCGAAGCGATTCCCTTTCCGTTTCCAATAGAAGCACGCGGGCATTATCGGGGGAAGTTATTTTCGCCTGGTCGGCAGAATTGTAAACTTGTGCCGGGAGCGATGTTTTCAGGGTGCTGTTGTATTTTATGTTCATGGCTGAGCCGAGAATTGCAGGTGCAATGGCTTGCCCCAACATCACGCTAAAATATAAAGCAGCCGTAGCTACACCCAGCAACCTTTTAGGAACGGCATACTGAGCAACGAGCGTGTTCAAAGTTGGAATAGCGCCCATTCCCATTCCGGCAAAGGTTATTGCCAGGAATCCCCAAATGAGACGAGTTGAGGAATTGAAGAAAATCAGTGCGAACATAACCAACACCGTGATTCCATAACCCACAATAAACATCCATTTGTAGCGTTTTGTGCGGGCAAGAATAAAGCCGGCGGGAACGCCGAAGAAAAACATCAATACATTTCCGAGGGAAATTATCCATCCCGATTTTGTGGCACTTACGCCCTGGACTCCCTGTATCATGAGCGGGTAATAGGTCATCATTCCTATCATTCCGAAACAGGATAATATGGATGCGGATATAATGGTAAGGAATGTCCGATTCTTGAGCACTTCAAGATCCAGAATGGGTTCATCCGCACGGGATTCAGCTTTTATGAAAAGCGCCCATAAAATCACCGACGCCGCCAGCAATCCGATCACCTGCACGGAACCCCAGGGATAGATCGTTCCGGCCAGGGAAAATGCAAGAATCAATGTCGATGAAGCTGCCGCGGCCAATAAGGCACCTCTGCTGTCGATCTTTGACGTTGCGCGCTGAGCCTGTTTAGGCAAGCCGAACAGCGCCATAATCAGACATAAAACCAATAGCGGTGCTCCGCACCAAAAGATATAGCGCCAGCTGAGATTATCCACAAACCATCCACCCAAAGGGGCGCCTACCATAGCCAAGGCTCCGGCGGGTATATTGAGAAGGCCAACCCATTTGCTGCGTTGCACCGGCTCGTACATATCCCCCAACAGCGAGAAACAAAGCGGCGCCAGCCCTCCCTGGCCTATGCAAAGAAAAGTGCGGGCGATTATCAGCATGACAAATGTGGAACTGAGGGCGCTCCAGATTGTGCCCGCGAGACAGACAACCAGGCACAGCAGCAGCAATGCGCGCCGGCCGTACATGTCGGAAAGTTTGCCGACCATGAGCATTGAAAAAGCCAATCCAAGATTGGGAATCGAAATGCCCCAGGAAAAAATATGCATTCCATTCAGATGGGCGGCTATTCTAGGTGTCGCGGCAAGCAGGATCTGGAGAAAGTAGCCGAATACAAAATAAGTCAGGAAAATAGTAACCAGCATCAAACCGGTCTTCTTTTCCGTGCCGGCCGGTTGGGCCATTTGCTGCTGCGCTGTTGCCATTTTTCAGTTTCTCCTGATGCCAGTCAGGTTTAGGCACGGAATAGCTCTGCCGAATGACAAGGCATCCGATTCAGTCGTTATTAAGCGGATTTCGGTGAATGCGGACCCATTGTGCCATCGATCGTGTTTTATTTGCGAGCATTTTATTGCGCAATCTTCGGAGTCGGGGTCGGCTTTTAGCAGATCGATGCCAACCAAACGATTCTTGAAAACGATATTTGGCACAATTTGAAATATTACATTCAGTCAATTTTGATTATAGTAATATCCTCACGACCATGAGGCCGGAGTCGGATGCATTGAAAAGCCGACCCCGATACCGAAGATCTTTGGCCCTAAACAAATGCTTATGGTTATGAATCGCAATTGGTACACAAACCGCATTGTTGTGTGGCTTTGCATTATCCTGCTTCCGCCGCTGGGGCTCGCGCTTCTCTGGATGAGACATAGCCGATTGATTTACAAGATGGCTGCCACTCTAGCGGCAATTTTGTTTTTCGTTGTGCACCTGGTTGTCTTCTGGAATTTCCGCATTGAGCTTAATGGGGGATTAACTCATCCCTACTTTGGATTCACAAATCGGAAAAGGCATAACGAGGAAATTGAAAAACTCCGCCTGGCCGAACACTCGATTGACGCAAGCCGGATGATTGCTATTCCGCCCGAAATATTCAAAGCAGCGCCCGCAGAACCAGGGCCGGAGAAGCCGCAGGCACGCAGTCCTTACTGGACGGAGTACCGCGGCCCCGGGCGCACCGGAATTTATGCCGAAATGAAGATCATGACCAACTGGCCGGCAGGCAGGCTTCCGCAGCTTTGGAAAAGGCCGGTCGGAGGCGGATACGCCTCCGTCGTAGTGGCGGACGGCACAGTCTTCACTATTGAACAGCGCAGGCAAAAGGAAGTTGTCGCAGCCTACGATTTGGACACGGGCCGGGAAAAGTGGATCCATGGCTGGGATGCGGAGTTTCGGGAGACCCTTGGCGGCAACGGTCCCCGCGCAACGCCGGTCTGGCATGACGGGCGGATTTACGCCCTCGGCGCCACCGGCGAATTCCGGTGTCTCGATGCAGCATCCGGGAAACGTATTTGGTCCCGCAATATTCTCTCGGAGAACCAGGCTGAGAACCTCCCATGGGGCATGGCTGCCTCGCCTCTGATCGTCGATGACAAGGTCGTTGTTTTGCCTGGAGGACCGGAAGGAAAATCGGTCATCGCTTATAACCGGATAACCGGCGATCTGATATGGAAAGCGCTCGACGATAAACAATCCTATATCTCTCCTCAGCTGGTCACACTGTTGGGCCAAAGGCAGATACTCGTTGTAAGCGCGAACCGTGCTTTAGGCCTCGCAGTAAATGACGGCTCGATCATTTGGGAATTCCCATGGATTTATAATCACGCCCGGGCTGCACAGCCCATCGTAACGGCAGACAATCGATTTTTCATTTCTGCTGGCTATGGGTATGGCGCTGCGCTCATAGAAATTTCAAGCAAGGGCGAAGCTTTTGAAACGCAGAAAATCTGGGCGAATACGCGCATGAAGAACAAGTTCGGCAGTTCAGTGCTGCATGAGGGATTTATCTACGGTTTCGACGAGGCGATTCTCGCGTGCATCGACTCTTCTACAGGCGATCTTAAATGGAAGGGCGGGCGCTACGGTTATGGACAGCTTCTGCTGGCCTCCGGTTACCTGGTCATTATCAGCGAAAGCGGCGAGTTGGCTCTTGTCAAAGCAAGCCCGGAAAAATATGAGGAAGTTGCCCGGTTCCAGGCCATTGAGGGCAAAACATGGAATATGCCTGCCATTGCGGATGGGCGCTTAATTGTGCGGAACGCTTCCGAAATGGCCTGCTTTCGCATTGCCAAATCGAGGTAGACGCGGCGTCTCGCCGCGTTCGTGTAGCCCGGTTTATGGTATTGTAGCCAAATCCAGGGAGGACAAAATCCGGTTTGTTCACACCCTGACCGTATGCAGCGTTCCCGGCTGCGGACTTCCCTCTCCAAAAGAGAAAGCCAAAACCCAATAGTTTTGCTTATTTTGTCTGTGAGCCTTGGAGTCCTGGAGTTGCTCTCCAAGACTCCAAGCGG
>JAHFUH010000352.1 GCA_023265215.1 Acidobacteriota bacterium | reverse complement strand
TTATGTTCGAGGTTTTTTATAAAAAGCCGATACCGACCCCGACCCCGACCCCGACCCCGACCCCGACTCCGAAAAAGCGCAGGGGGTTCAATGGGCATTGGATACGAGAAACATGATGTTAATCATATCGGCCACAAACCCATCCCAAATGAAGCATCAACCGGGAACCATCGGGGGTCGTGTTATAATCAATTGCTTCATTTGTGGGAGAAAATTATGGCTTTTCCTGTCATCCGCCCGAGACGCCTTCGCATGAACGAGCTTACCCGCGATATGGTTCGCGAAACGCGTCTTTCACCCGAGCAATTCATTTACCCGCTTTTTGTCTGTCCGGGATCGGGTCTTAAGAAAGAAATTGCTTCAATGCCGGGGAATTATCAGTGGTCGGTCGATACTCTGGTTGAAGAGGTGAGATCTTTGAGATCATTGGGAATTTTGGCGACAATGATCTTCGGCATACCTGATAAAAAAGACGATCTCGCTACTTCGGCATACGATGAGAACGGGATTGTACAGCAGGCTGTCCGGGCGTTGAAGCGGGAAGCGCCGGGGGTTTTGCTGATAACCGATGTCTGTCTTTGCGAGTACACTGCAAACGGCCATTGCGGCGTGATGTCCGGAGAGGAGGTCTGCAATGATGAAACTCTGCCTCTGCTTGCCAAAACCGCTCTTTCCCATGCCAAAGCAGGCGCCGATATCATAGCTCCCTCCGACATGATGGATGGGAGAGTCGGTGCAATTCGGGCGGTTCTCGACAAAAATAGCTACAAAAATATTCCGATTCTGTCCTATGCCGTTAAATATGCTTCGGGTTTTTACGGTCCATTCCGGGATGCAGCGGATTCAGCGCCCGCTTTCGGCGACCGGCGCAGCCATCAGATGGATCCCGCGAACGCACGTGAAGCCCTGAAGGAAGTCGCCCTGGATATTGAAGAAGGCGCCGACATGCTTATGGTGAAACCGGCGGGACCCTATCTGGATGTTATTCGAATGATCCGGGACCGTTATCCGCATACACTGGCCGCTTATCAGGTGAGTGGAGAATATTCCGCTCTGATGGCGGCAGGTCAAATGGGCTGGCTTGATTTGCCTCGCGTAATGATGGAATCCCTGATTGGAATTCGCCGCGCAGGCGCAGATCTTATCCTGACCTATTTTGCCAAAGAAGCTGCCAAGCTTCTTTCGTAACGCATGATGATTGGAGTGATCCGTGAAACGTTCCACAGCTCTTTTTGCCCGCGCCCAAAAGAAAATACCCGGAGGCGTAAACAGTCCTGTTCGCGCTTTCCGAAGCGTCGGAGGCAACCCGCGCTTTATTAAATCCGGGAAAGGCAGCCACGTACTCGATGTCGATGGGAATTCATTTATAGACTACCTTGGATCATGGGGCCCCCTCATCCTTGGACACTGCCCCTCGCCGGTTCAGGATGCAATAGGGAAGCAGATCCTGCTCGGTTCCAGTTTTGGCGCTCCGACTGAAAATGAGGTTGTTCTGGCTGAAATGATCACGGAAGCGGTCCCGACCATAGAAAAAGTGCGGCTGGTTAATTCCGGCACCGAAGCGACGATGAGCGCGCTGCGCCTTGCAAGGGCGTTCACCGGACGGCATAAGGTGGTCAAGTTCGACGGGTGCTATCACGGGCATGTGGACAGCATGTTGGTTAAAGCCGGGTCGGGCGTTGCGACTCTCGGTATCCCCGACACTCTCGGAGTCTCTCCGCATGAGAGCAGCAATACAATTTCTGTTCCTTTCAACGACCTGGAAACAATTCAGCATGTGCTCGAACGGAACCGGTCGGAAATCGCCGCGGTCATAGTCGAACCTATTTGTGGAAACATGGGAACAGTGCTGCCGGCAGCGGGATTTCACCAGCGACTGCGAAAGCTTACGAGGGAACATGGAGTTTTGTTGATTTTCGATGAGGTGATAACAGGATTCAGGCTGGCCTATGGAGGCGCTCAGGAACTTTTAAGGATGAAACCCGATTTGACCTGCCTTGGGAAAATCATTGGCGGCGGCCTTCCCGTCGGCGCTTACGGCGGCCATAATGAAATAATGAAATGGATCGCTCCTGAAGGGCCTGTCTATCAGGCCGGGACCTTATCGGGAAATCCTCTGGCTGTTTCGGCGGGAATTGCTACGCTCAAAGCCCTGAAAAAAAAGGGAACCTATCCGAAACTCGAGCGATTGACGGCCGAATTGACTTCCGGGCTGCTGAAGGCAGCCGAACTTGCAGGAGTCCCGGTACAGATAAATACGATAGGATCCATGTTTACCGTCTTCTTTACATCTTCTCCTGTGCGCGATTTTCAATCAGCCAAGACCAGCGACACCGGGCGATACGCAAAATTCTTTCACGCAATGCTGGAGAGAGGCGTCTATTTTCCTCCTTCGCAGTTCGAAACCTGTTTTGTTTCGTTAACCCATTCCAAGGAAGATATTCATGAAACCATTCAGGCTGCGCGCAAGGCCTTTGAAGTAGCAGTTTCTTAAACCGTAGGGATGTGGAATACACAGCGCGGCCGGCGGCCGCAATCAAATCAGTACCAAATAGGCGAACCGTTCTGGGAGCGCGGGCGTTCTCGCCCGCACATATTGACGATGACCGGATTTGCCCGCCAAAAACCATACAAGTTGCTGAAGCTCTTTGATTAATTCGGAGATTCCTGGTGTGCACATCTGTGTGCGGGCGCGGACGCCCGCGCTCCCAGGACAGCTCGGCATTCGATACAAGAAATTAACTTGCTAAAAAAGCAACATACGGAACGTTTGTTGTCACATTTTATTCCGGCTTCCGGCTCCTGGCTCCCGGCTTCTGCTGCACCGGCGCCGATGAACGAACCCGCACGGAAACGATTCTGAACCCTTCGTTCTTCTCGATTGTCAGTATGAAATTCTGATATCGAACACTCTCGCCTTCGAGGAGGAGGCGTCCTGTGAGCGCCTCGAGAAAACCGGCAATGGTAGCGTACTCCTGGGCTTCAGGGATTTTTTCGTCGAAAAAACGATTGAAATCTTTGACGGGCAGATTCCCTGCGATTGAATGGAGATTGGGTCCTATCTCGCGGATTGATTCGATTTCCGTATCGTGCTCGTCGCGTATTTCTCCAACAATTTCCTCCAGCAGGTCTTCAAGCGTGACAATTCCTTCGACCCCTCCGAATTCATCGACCACGACGGCCATGTGCAGGTGCATAGACTGTAGTTGGCGCAAAACGATGTCGAGACGGGCACTGTCGGGGATAAAATGGACCGGGCGGAGAAGAACCTGCAGGTTGATTGCTTCCGCTTTCTGCATGTTTTGCAGCAGGTCTTTGACATAGAGAATTCCGACCGGGTTTTCGAAATTCTGGCGATAGACCGGGATGCGGGAGTAGTTGGTTTTGTTCACCACGCTTAGGATCTTAGATATGTCGTCGTTGATTTCTACCGCCGTGACCTCGATCCGGGGAATCATTACTTCGCGGACCTGGGTAGCCCCGATCTCAAAGATATTGTGAAGCATCTCCTTTTTTTCCTCCGGCATCGCGGCCTCGCTGGATCCCGCGATCATCGCCTTGATTTCCTCTTCGCTGGGGCTATGCGCGAATGGGCTGACGGCAGAACTCATTCCGAGGATTCGAACTATTTGGTTTGCCAGCCAGGCGGCCGACCTGGCAAAAGGAAAAAGAAGCCAGATGACGATCCTTACCGGCAGAAGGAGCGAAATAGCCGTTTTTTCAGGATGAACGGCAGAAATGATTTTTGGGGTCAGCTCGCAAAAAATGAGAAAAATTATGGCGAATACTACGGATCCGGCAAAGCCGGCTATTTCCGAATACTCCTTGGCTACAGAATTGGCAACGAGGTAAGTAAAAAGGCTGGCGGCGGAAATCTCGCTTACCGTAACGCCAAACAGGAGCACTCCGAGGAGGCGATCGGTATTAAAAACGATGTCCTTGATCGCTTCCGCTTTTTTATCTCCCGCTTCTGCTTTGTATTTAAGCCGGACGCGGTTGACGGCCATATAGGCCGTCTCGGCGGCAGAAAAAAATACCGAGAGGCCAAGAAAAAAGATGAGTAGAACGAAATAGAATAGAAGCGGTGACAAGTTTAGGCGGACGTTTTCACGGAACGTGTGTATGCCTCAGACAGCACGCGGTCTATTTGATCCTCGACGGATTTCTCATTCAAGCCACGAACGGTTGCTACTTCACTTGTAATCAGCTGCTTAGCCCGGTCCAGCATCCGTTTCTCGCGAAACGAAAGGCTTTTCCTATAGCTCAAGTAGACGAGATTTTTCAGTACCTCGGCCACCTGAAAGATGGAACCGGTGCGCATCTTTTCGGAATGATCCTTATAACGGCCTTTCCAGTCCGCTTCGGGTTCATAAAAATCTTCTTCGAGGAGCTTGAACAACCCATCGACATCTGCTTTTTTAATGATCCTGCGCAAGCCGACGTTTTTAACGTTGGCTGTTGGAACCATGACGAGGGATGCATTGGAATGGATTCTGAGCATGTAGAATTCTTCGGGAATGCCATTTACGCTCCGACGACTTACCTCCTCGATAATGCCCACCCCATGATTGGGATAGACTACTTTTTCACCTATGCGGAAATCCATAGTACCTCCGGGAACGTTCATTATACCAGAATCGCCGGAACTATTCAATTAATGGATTGGGCAATGGATTGGGCGGATTCGGGATCGATAAGCCAAACTTATAAAACTTTCAATTTGTATGAGTTTGGAGGATTTCAGTCTTGGAGCTTGGGAGGATGTGCAAATTCACCTGTGACTGGAATTGACTCGAGGGGAGTGATTGGGCTACTATGAGCGGCCATGTAAGTTCGTTTTTAGCCGAAGTGGCGGAACTGGCAGACGCACGGGACTCAAAATCCCGCGAGGGCAACCTCATGGGGGTTCGACCCCCCCCTTCGGCACTCAAAACAAAGCACTTACAAAGCCAGCCTTCTTGATACATCCTTAAAAACACCGCGGCTTTGCCGTAATGCCGGTGGTGATAAAATTTCCTGAGCGTTTCTCCGTCTCATCGACAGTGAATCGAATGTGGTGGTTGGCAGGTTCTTTGTGTGCAAAGGGAAAGAGAGAGGACACTCTCCTTTTTGTTCTTCAAATTCAGCGGCAGATGCTATTTCCCATCATTTCGCAGGGGCCTGTGCTTATGTAGAGCTTCGCAGCACAATTGCTGTTTGGGGATTGATTGTTTCCTCCGTAATAAGGGCGAGCATTTAGGCTTGATGCTCAGCGGCTTTCACACTGAGGCTGTACCTTCCTGACAGGATCAATCTTGAGGGACTTATTGATAAGCATCATCTTACAAAATCGCTAGTGCTATACTTGGCTTAAATTCTGGAGTCGGCAATGTCAATGCCATTTGGGACAAAAATATTGAAGACATGGAACGGCAAACAGGAATTTCTCTACAGTGGTTCAGTTGATGCCGGAACTGAGATCCGTTATGGCGACAATTTTTTCTTCAAGATAACGGTTGACGCTGATGCTTACTCGGCGCTTCTTGAAGCCTTCGCAGGAAAAGAGGTGCCTATTGGTGCCAGAAGAACAAGGATTCCGGCTGATAGCGTTGGGGCATGGCTTATAGTTCACGTATCGAAAACAGCCATCGCATCGTACATTGGACCAATTCTAATCAACGAAGAATATGCTAAAAGGGGAAAAGCGTTTGGCCTGATTCAGTTCAATCCAGGAGCAAGGACCGGCAGCTTTATGGAGGGATGTGGCGCTTAATCCCTGACAAACCCAAGCATCCGGTTCGGAAATGGGCAAACAGAAAAACTGGCCTCAGAGCTTCTTCTGAGAAAAGATGGTCGAGGCTCAAGAAGATCTTCTCGAACTCAAAGACCAGAGTCGAAAAGACAAAGACCATGGTCGGAACGACAATAACCGTGGTTGAGGGGATAAAGACCATGGTAAATGGGACAAAGACCGTGGTCAAAACTATAAAGACTATGGTCGAAAAGACAGACACCATGGTCAAGATGACGAACACTATGGT
>JAHFUH010000351.1 GCA_023265215.1 Acidobacteriota bacterium | reverse complement strand
AAGGCCAGACGGGAGCGCGCCAGCTTGTGCAGATGATCTATCACGCTATCGAACGAAAAAGATTGCAGCGCGCGATAGCTCATTCTGCTCAGCGCCATCTGCTGCTTGCCGAGGTTTCGGCTGTGGTAGTGGCCCAGACCGAATTGCCAAGCCTGCTGGCAACTGTTATCGAAGCAGCCCGCAAACTCACCGGGGCTCATGCAGGCTTTTCCGGCCATGGCTTTGTGAACGGAAAATTCAGCGTAGAAGCGGTATCAATAGCTGAAGGAATGAAGTCCTGCCCGTTTGACGAAAGCTCCCAGAAAGTGTACTTGAACCTGATTGGCCAGAAGGAATCGATACGAATGTCGAGACAAGAGCTGGCAGGCTTGTCTAACGTTAATGGCGGCCTGCGCGGTTTCCTCGGCGTGAGGCTCCTCGATGCTCAGGGACGTTTCGCAGGCTCAATCATGATCGGCGACAAGGAGGACAGCGACGGTTTTTCAGAAGAAGACGAGGCTTTACTGCGGCAATTGGCCCTGATCACCTCTTTGGCCTTGCGGCATATTGAATCGCGGACCGCGGCGGAGGCCGCCAACATCGCCAAAAGCCGGTTTCTAGCCAATATGAGCCATGAATTACGAACGCCAATGAACGCCATTCTTGGCATGACCAATCTCGCGTTGACGGAAGACCTGCCGCCCGTTGTGCGGGATTATCTGCAGACCGCCAGGGAGTCGGCGGACGTTTTGCTCGAACTCTTGAACCAGATCCTCGATCTTTCGCGGATAGAGGCCGGGCGCTTTGAACTGGAGTCGACGGCTTTCAGCATCCGCAAATCTATCGAGCATGTTATCCGAACACTGCGTGTGCGCGCCGGCGAAAAAGGGATTGCCCTGATTTGCAATCTTCCGGACAGCATCCCGGACATACTGATCGGAGATCCGCTGCGCTTCAGGCAGGTATTGATTAACCTCGTGGACAATGCCATCAAATTTACGCGCGAGGGGAAAATTGTCGCGACTGCCGATGTAAGGGAACAAACGCCGGAAATGGTGCTTCTTGAAATCAGTGTGGCGGATACAGGAATCGGCATTTCGAAGGAAGATCAGGAAAAAATTTTTGCTCCATTTACTCAGGCAGACTCCTCAACTACCCGGAATTATGGCGGAACAGGATTGGGATTAACGATCTCCCGCAAACTCGCGGAACTCATGAACGGGCAAATCTGGGTTGAAAGCCAACCCGGACAGGGAAGCACATTTCATTTCACGGCGCGGCTGAATATAAAAGAGGAAGTGGCGGCTGAAAAAATTGAACCGGGAGGCGCCAGGACAGCAATTCCGCGACACCCTCTAAAAATACTGCTCGCGGAAGACACTCCAACCAATCAGAAGATGGTTCATTATATTCTAACGAAACGCGGCCATGTTGTAGAAATTGCCCAGAACGGCCGTCAAGCTTTGGAGTTGCTTCAGGAGCGAAGCTACGATGTCGTTTTAATGGATGTGCAGATGCCGGTCATGGATGGATTCCAGGCTACGGAATCGATTCGAGCATTGCCGGAAAGAAACAAAGCCGGTATGCCGATCATCGCAATGACGGCGCACGCATTGAAAGGGGATGCGGAGCGATGCCTGTCGGCAGGCATGGACGCTTATATCAGCAAACCAATACGGGCGGAAGAGTTGATTGAATTGGTCGAGCTTTGGGGCGCCGACGAATTACCGGAAAAGAAAAACATGAACAAAAGAGTCGAGGTAAAGGCTGCTGAAAACCCGTCCGGCGTGCGGGAGGAGCAATCGGCGTTTGTTTTCGAAGAAGCTGTGAACAGATGTTTTGGAAAATATGATTTTTTCCTGGACATGGTGAATTGTTTTTTCTACGAGGTGGATGGACTGGTGGGCAAAATGGTTGAAGCCAAACGACATGGGAATCATGAGGAAGTTCGGAGCGCAGCGCACAGGCTGAAGAACACTGTTATTTATCTGGGGGCGCAGCCGGCGGCGGACGCCATAAAAAATGTCGAACTGGCGGCAAAATCCGGCGAACTCTTATCCATAGATGCAGCGCTGACGGAATTGGAGGACCGTCTAGAAGAACTGAAAAGCACCCTCTTCGCCTATCGCGGAAAAGATTCCACAACGACGGGACATACAAAATAGGGGAACGTTCCCTATTTAGATTACGTCTTCGATTGTGACGATGTCCACCAGCCCTTTGCAGCCGTAAAGCGCTGGAAGGATGCGGTCCGGTGGATGCTTTCTCCGCAATTCCGCTACCTTCTCCGTTCCCGCCCGATAGGCGGGCAGATACATGCGACCCAGCAGCGGATGGCGTCCCCAGGCGCCGGAGAGTTTTTCCGCCCTTTCCGCCGACACCAGGTAATCCCGGCGCAATATGGTCGCTACTTCGCTTTGGGCCAATCCCTCTTTCCAGGTGCTATAGGAACTTTGATTCTTTGCATCATCCTGGAGCAGTGCCAGCAACACACCGATCTGCAAGTCCTCGTCGGGGAGATGCTCCACTTCGGTTACTCCGTAAGCGATCAAAATTGCACTGTTGGCAAGGCCTTCGCACAAAGTGGCTCCCAGGCTGTTCATGGTAAGAACGGTTGCCTCAAAATCCACTTTGCCGCGTTCATACAGGTTCTGCATATAAGCATATGTGGTCACATGGCCTGGAACGACTTCATGGCTGATCAGCTGTTGGAATTCCGGTACGGAAATCTGCAGCGAATTGTTGATTTCGTAAGTGGCTTCATATTCAGGGTTGCCGTTGCTTTTGCGCATTCGCCCGAGGTAATTCATAGACCCCGAAAACCAGGCGTTGGCAATCGGGAGAAACCGTATGTTTGCCCGCGCCACTGGGTGAAGCGCTCTGGGAAGATGCGGGAGCAGATTTTCCTGGCTGAGCCTGTCAAACTCGGCAATGAAAGCGGAACTCAAAGCCGGGATCGAGCTTGGCGGAATCATCCGGTCTCTGCGCCAGGCATCCGCCGCTGCAACCAATTCGGCGCTTCCCGATGACGGGTACCCAGCGCGGCTCAGGAGTTCTCTCACTCTGTTGTATTTTGCCTTTGGGTGGGAGGGTTGTGGATCAAGGCCGGTTGAAGCTCGAATGCACCGCTCGTAGGGGACCTTTTCTCCTTTCCCCAAAATCTCCATAGCCAGGTCCCACATGACCTCGAGGCAATTTGCCAGTCCTTTCAGATATGCCCGCCGCCTGGCCGGCAGGCCGGTAGTCTTCTCCGGGATTTCTCGTATTGCGCCGAGTATGTCGACGTCGGAAAGATAAATATCGATCGCCTTCCGCTCGGTTTTCTTCCCTGCGACTCCTCCCGCTTCGCGAAGTTTTGCGGCAGCCGGGTGTGTGTAAGCAGGCGGCAATGGAGCGCCCGAAAACCAGGAATCAGCAATCAAACGCCCTGTGCCGGAAGGGTGCATGACATCTCCGCCCCAGAGAGTATCTATCCCGATAATTGCGTCTGCTACGAGGCGGTCGAGTAAAGTAATCTCCCGAGTTTCGTTCATTGCTGCTCCTCTCTTTCCAACGACAGCATTTCCAAGGAACCGGCGAAAAATTTATGGCTGATTGCTTTGAGTGAATCATACCATTTCTAATAGCGATGTCAGGCCCCTAAAATTTGTTTTTTAAATTCCAAACATAAATATTCAAATTTTTATTATCGAACAGGGAATTACGAATGTACTTCGAAATTCAATATTTCCTGTTCGATATTCTGCGGTTCAAAAACACTGTCGATCCAATTGTTGAGCTTCTGAAAGCCGCCTGACCATCAGAAAGCCAGAGCCAGCTGGTATAGTCCGAAACAGGCCAGTGCAAAGAACGATATTGCTATCAGGATCTTTTGCACTCTGCTGCCAAGTATTTTTGCGGCTGCAAACATGAAAATCATGCCGATCATGCTCGCAATCATGACAACGTAAAATCCGGCAAGCATGGCGATGCCGTTGGCCGGCGAAACGCGCCAGCCGCTGAGCAGAATCGGTCCCATGAGGACGCTCCATGCAATGTAAGGATTGGGATTCAGCCAGTTGATCAGCGCAGCTTTGATAATGCTGCTTTGGCTGGATGAGGCCGCGACAGATTTTTCCGCGTCGAAATTTCTCCAATTCTTCCAGGCTCCATAGGCAAGATAGAGAAGGAAAATGCCACCCAGCAACCGCAGGTAAATTATCATGCGCAGCGGGATCCGGCTTAAAGAAACCAGAACAATGATTGCAATCGGGCCATCGCTGATCAGCGGAGAAAATGCAGCAGGCCAAGCGCGCCGCCAGCCGCTCGTTATGGCTTGAGATATTACGTACATTGCCAGGGGCCCGGGCGTCACGGCTGCGGTGAAACCCAGCATGGCTCCCTGTATCAAAAAGATCCACATAGGCCAAACCATCGGAGGCCCGCCCTCCAAATATACATTTTGCTCAATTTTGCCAATCAGGTATATCATGGTTGCCATCCATCCACAGGAGAAATCGTTTGTTCGGCGCGATCGAAGCAGGCGGTACAAAATTTGTTTTGGGAATTGGCTCAAACCCGGGCAACCTGACAACCATTCAAATCCCAACGACAACTCCGGGATCGACTATTGCGGAAGCCGTCGCCTTTTTCAGAAATTCATCCGAAGAAATTGAGGCGGTAGGGATAGGATCTTTTGGCCCGGTCGATCTCCGCCCCGGATCCCCTACATATGGCTTCATAACTTCCACTCCAAAGGAAGGGTGGAACAACTGCGATCTTGCAGGGAGCATTGCGAAAGCTCTTGGCGTGCCGGTTGGTTTTGATACGGATGTCAATGCTGCCGCTTTAGGGGAGGCGCGCTGGGGAGCGGGCATGGGGTTGACCGACTGCTTGTACATTACTGTAGGGACCGGAATCGGGGGCGGCGCGATTGTCAATGGCTTGATTCTGCACGGTCTTGTGCACCCGGAAATGGGCCACATCCGAATTCCTCACGACCGGTCTTCAGATCCGTTCCCGGGCATTTGCCCATTCCATGGCGATTGCCTTGAGGGCCTGGCTTCAGGCCCGGCAATGCTGGCTCGGTGGGGAATCTCTGCACAGCAACTACAGGAAAATCACGAGGGATGGAGGCTGGAAGCACATTACCTGGCGCTCGGCCTGGTTACATGGGTTTGCATTCTCTCGCCTCAGCGGATCATCCTCGGGGGCGGTGTGATGCAGCGGCCGCATCTTTTCCCGCTGATCCAAAACGAATTCTCGGCTCTGATCAATCGCTACATCAAGGCTCACGAGTTGAATGAAGGCCTTTGCGACTACATTGTTTCTCCGGGCCTTGGGAATCGATCTGGAGTTCTTGGCGCACTGGCGCTGGCTGAAAGAGCGCTGGGAAAAACTCAACAATCGACAAATCCGGACAAGGACATATGAAGCGGGCACTCCCTTTGATCAAGAGCACTATAGTGGCTTCTCTCGGAGGACTTTTATTCGGATTTGATACAGCCGTCATATCGGGAACAACTGCCGCGCTCAGCCGGACATATTCCCTGAGCCCGTTTGGCCTGGGATTCACGGTGGCCAGCGCGCTGTGCGGGACTATTATCGGCGCAATGTTCGCCGGCTTTCCCGGCGACCGGTATGGACGCCGGGATAGCTTGCGAGGAATGGCCGTCCTGTATTTCGTGTCTGCTCTCGGATGCGCATTCGCCTGGGATTGGTACGCTCTGCTTTTCTTCCGGTTTCTCGCCGGCCTGGGTATCGGTGGATCTTCGGTTCTCGGACCCATGTACATCGCTGAAATCGCGCCGGCGCGCTGGCGGGGCCGCCTGGTCGGCTTGTTCCAGTTCAATATAGTCAGCGGCATACTGCTTGCCTACTTCTCCAATTATGTTCTCGGACTGGCAGGTTTTGGCGCCCTGGAATGGAGATGGAAACTCGGAATTGCAGCGGCGCCCGCGCTTTTATTTTTGATTATGCTGTTCTTTATTCCGCGCAGCCCCCGATGGCTCGTCCAGAAAGGCAGGGCCGAAGAAGCTCGAGGCGTTCTCGAATTGACGGGAGAAC
>JAHFUH010000350.1 GCA_023265215.1 Acidobacteriota bacterium | reverse complement strand
CGTCACCAGCCGCAAGGAGGAGGAAGTGCAGCGGCTCGTGCAGTCCTTCAATTCCATGGTCCGGCGCCTGGACGAATCTTTCCAGCAAATGCGTAAATTCAACGCGGATGTAGCCCACGAGCTGCGGACTCCTATCGCGATCCTCCAAGGTGAGACTGAGCTGGCCCTGAGAACGCCGAATCTTTCGGAAGAAATACAATCCGTGCTTGTCAGCAACCTGGAAGAACTCGATCGTCTGACACGCCTTGTCAATGACATGCTTGTTCTTGCTGAAGCGGATGCTGGAAGGCATGTTTTGGTCAAGAAGCCGGTCAATCTAAACGCGCTTCTTCGTGACCTTATTGATCAAATGCGCCTGCTCGCCACCGAGCGCAAGGTTCAGATTGATCTCCGGGGAAGGGGTGATCTGTGGGTTGAAGCCGATGAACTCTGGCTTCGCCGAGCCCTGGTCAATCTGCTGGACAATGCCATCAAGTATTCAAAAGATGGAGGAAAAGTCGAGGTGTCCATAGGCGCTGAAAATTCAACAGCCAAGGTGAAAATAAAGGATAACGGCATTGGGATTTTGCCCGAAGATATGCCGCTCATCTTTGACCGTCTTTACCGGGGTGATCCTGCACGCAGCCGGGGCAGCGGCGGATCAGGGCTCGGCTTGACATTTGTGAAATGGATTGTCGAAGCTCATAGAGGGACGATCCATGTGGTGAGCCAGCCGGACCAGGGCGCTACCTTCGAAATCGTCTTTCCCTCTGGAGCATCTGAAAAGTCATAGTTTGCGGAACGAGAAATTAAAAACGCCACGGATTTCACTGAATTTTCAATTATATATCGGTGGAATCCGTGGCGTTTTGTCGGTCCCCGCATGTTCCATTACTTTCAAAATGCATTTGGTATTGCCTTTTTCGCCACTTCTTGGTTAAATCTACTATTTCGGCCCGGGAGGTGAAATTGTGTATGCAGTGATCATGAGCGGCGGAAAGCAGTACCGTGTTTCTGAAGGGGAAGTGGTTCGGGTTGAGAAGCTCGAAGCCGAATCCGGTGCGCCGATAGAATTTAAGGATGTTCTCCTGATAAAAACAGATGACAAGACTTATATCGGTAAGCCTTTGGTAGAAGGCGCATCCGTTCAGGGCGTTTTGGCATCTCAGGGGAAAGATGATAAGGTGCTGGTGTTCAAATATAAAAAGAAAAAGCAGTATCGCCGCACGCGCGGACACCGCCAGCAGCATTCAGAAGTCCGCATTGATAAAATCAACGTAGCAGGCTAAGGGGTTTAATCATGGCACACAAAAAAGGAGTCGGCAGCTCCAGGAATGGAAGAGACAGCCATTCCCAAAGGCTTGGAGTAAAGCGTTTTGCAGGCCAGTTGGTGGACGGCGGAGCTATTCTCGTGCGGCAGCGGGGCACAAAATTCAAACCCGGCTTGAATGTCGGGATAGGAAGTGATGATACCTTGTTTGCCAAAATATCCGGGAAGGTGGAATTTCAGAACCGGGGGCGCCTGGGCAAGTTCATACATATCCGTACGGAAGCCTGATAAAGGGCAACCAGCTTGATTTTTGAGGGGACCCCAACCGGGGTCCTTTTTTTTTAATTTTTCATTCCCCGAAGCTCGGGCGAAAAAAGTACTGGGATCTGACATTGTTCATTGATCGTGCAACAATACGCGTGATCGCCGGAGGCGGAGGCAACGGGTGTCTCGCCTTCAGAAGAGAGAAATTTGTGCCCAAAGGAGGGCCGAGCGGCGGAGATGGTGGAAAAGGCGGAGACATCTATATCGAGTGCTCCGAGCGGGTCAATACTCTGCTCCATTTCCAGTACAAGAGGATTTTCAAGGCGCAGCGGGGCCGCCATGGCGAGGGAGATAACCGGCACGGCAAGGATGGAATCGACATCACTATACTTGTTCCGCCCGGGACCCAGGCTTTTAGAGAACCGGAACATGAACTGCTGAACGACTTTTCACAGCCGGGTGAGCGCCTGAAGGTCGCATCGGGGGGACACGGCGGCAGGGGCAATGCCCGTTTTGCCACCTCAACCAATCAGGCGCCGAGACGCGTTGAGCCTGGACGGCCCGGCGAGGAACTGGAGTTGTCGCTAAGCCTCAAACTCATTGCCGACGTCGGCCTGGTCGGATTCCCGAATGTGGGGAAATCCACACTTATTTCGCGCATCAGCTCCGCCAAACCTAAAATTGCGGATTATCCGTTTACCACGCTGTCACCCCATCTCGGTGTAGTGCGGGTTGAAGAATTCCGAAGTTTTGTCGTGGCGGATATCCCCGGACTGATCGAAGGAGCACACGAAGGCCACGGGCTGGGAGACCTGTTTTTAAAGCATGTCGAGCGGACCAGGGTTCTGGTCCATATGATCGATGTTTCGGATACCACGAGGGATCCTGTTTCTGATTTCAAAACCATAGTGAAGGAACTCGCTCTTTTTGATAAACAACTCCTGGAAAGAAAGCAGTTGGTGGTAGCTTCAAAAATCGATGTCCTTTCTGATCCCAAGAAAATATCCCGACTGCGATCCATGTGCAATCGTCGCAAGCTGCCTTTCTTGATCATCTCTGCTGTAACGGGCCACGGAATAAAAGAATTGATCGGCGAATTGGACGGCATGCTGAATTAGGGTAGACGCGGCGTCTCGCCGCGTTCAGTTCGAAACCACGCGGCCGGACGCTGCGTCTACCTTTGAGACTCATGACTCCGGGTATATAATTAGAACCTGCTATTCAGATGTGACAATTACGTTCCTCACATGATTTCAGATAGGATTCAGGAGGAGAGCTGATTGGGGGGCGTTAGACTAGGAGTTCTTGGCGGATCCTTCAATCCGATTCATTTCGGACACCTGCATATCGCTCGATCGTGCCAGCGGCTTTTTTCGCTATCTCAGGTGCATTTTGTTGTAGCCGGCTCGCCTCCTCACAAATCCGCCGAAGAGATGATTCCATTCGTGCACCGGTACGCGATGGTATGCCTGGCGACTTCCAGGAAACCCTCTTTTGTCCCTTCTCTTATAGAGTTGGAGCCTGATGCAAGCCCGTTTTCAGTCGATACGTTGAGGAAGCTTGCATGTCATGTCCCCCGATCCAAAGGCGTTTTTTACTTCATCGCCGGGGGAGATTCGTTGAACGAAGTGAAATCCTGGCGCGAAAGCGAAACGCTTTTGGCTACATATAATTTTATTTTTGTTCTGCGTCCCGGTGCGAGTATGGAGGATCCGAAAGATGTTTTGCCGGTGCGATCGCTTCCCCTGGTGCGGAATCTCTGCGGACTCGGGCGCGTTCAAATCCAGCATCGAATAGCGGTGGAAGAACGTTCCGGCGAAAACCGCATTTACATTGTGGATATTGATGCGCCGGACATCTCGGCAACCAAAATCCGGACCCTGGCAGGCGCGGGCAAATCCATTAAATCGGCGGTTCCGGCGCCTGCTCGCGATTACATTCGAAAACTAAATCTATATGGTGAGAGATGACTGATGCTCTGAAAATTGCCGTCAATGCGGCAGATGCCAAGAAAGCGAGCGACCTTGTGGCCCTGGATATTTCCGGAGTCGCCACATTCGCCAATTTTTTCCTTATTTGCACAGGTGATTCTTCGCGACAGATGCAGGCTATTGCCGATGAGGTGGAGCAGCGCCTCAAGGCGAACGGAATTAGGCCCTCTCATGTGGAGGGGTATCAGAATGCCGAGTGGATTTTGATGGACTATATCGATCTCGTCATCCACATATTTTCGAAAAACGCCCGGGCTTATTACGATCTGGAGCGGTTGTGGAGAGACGGAAAACGGTTGGATGCCAGCAAACTGTTGGAGGAGGCAAAGCCCAGGCCGAGCCGGACGAAATCGAAAAAGGTCCAATGATCATCTCAAGCCGGTAGCCAGAAGCCGGAATGTATTAATTCAGAGCCTTTGTTGAAATGAGGGGGTTGTTTCTGTAGAATTAGCCCTTTGCCTGAGGCGGCCCAGATCCCGGTTATGCGCATACGATTTCTCTGGGTTGGAAAAACAAAAAACTCGGAGATAAGATCTCTGGTTTCGGATTACCTGGGAAGAATTCATCGCCTGATTCCCTGTGAAATTGTCGAATTGCGCGATCTTTCCAAAAAAGGGTCTCTTCCTGCCGCACAATTGATCAAGGATGAAGGGGAAGAGTTAGGCAAGCACTTGCCGGAAAATGGGCGGCTTGTCGCGCTGGACGAAGAGGGTGCCCAGTTCACGTCCCCAGGCTTGGCGAAGTGGCTGGAGGCCGAACAGAACCGCGGGGCTCGACTGATCACATTTGTTATTGGCGGGCCGGAGGGTTTGAGCCCTGAGATCACCAGCCGGGCTCATCTCGTGCTCTCCTTGGGCAAAATGACATGGACTCATGACATGTGCCGTGTCCTGGTGATGGAGCAGATATATCGCGCTCTGTGCATCATACGCAAGATTCCGTATCACAAAGGCAGCAATTGACACTTGCGCCGAATTAGACGGGTAGGATGGAATAAAATGGATGGGAAAAAGCTGGACTTTTTTAAAGACAAGCTGCTGCAGAAGCAACTCTCTTTGACTCATATGGTTCAGAGGACAGAAGGCTACGGTCGCGAAAAAGATCAAGATATACAGGATGTCGCTGATATGGCGGTCGATTCCTACACGAAAGAGTTCAATTTTGGCAAGAGCTCGGGAGATCGGCATGTCCTCCAACAAATCCGCGAGGCGCTAAGTCGTATCAAAGACAAAACGTATGGAGTTTGCACGAACTGCGAAAACCCAATTCAACCCAAAAGGCTTGAGGCGGTGCCATGGACAGGACTCTGCGTTCAATGCCAGAACCTTTTGGAGAAGGGACGGCTGGAGCAGTAATGGAAGGAAGGTCCTAACAAAATAAAACGACACGGATTTGTGAAAATTTAAATCCGTGGTAATCCGTGAAATCTGTGGTGTTTTGGTTTTGCTCATTTGCAATTATATATGTCCGCGCATATAGTTGATTGCGGTGGCGCCTAATCCTTATTTCCCTACAACCCGGGATTTGCCTGCTTCTCGCAAACGTCAAATACTCGATTGCATTCTGAACCTGATCTACCCGGAGACCTGTTCTATATGCTCTGTCCCGCTTGCGCGAAGGCAGGATTGCGGCATATGTGCGGCTTGCTGGGACAAAGCTGTCGCATTAAAAATTGAACCTCCCCGATGTTCCTGTTGTGGATTGCCGCTCAATAATTTTGATAAAAGCGGGGAGTATCTTTGCGGCAAATGTATCCTGGACCTGCCGCCCTATTCCGGGGCGCGTGCATTCGGCTATTACACCGGCGAACTAAGTCATCTTATCCAGGCATTGAAATTCCACGGCAGAAGGAATCTGGTGGGACTCCTAGCGCCGCTTTTGGCCTCCATCTTTTTTGAATCCTGGAGTCAGGCAGATTTTGACCTGATCATTCCCGTACCGCTACATTCCAAGAGAAAACGCGAGCGCGGCTACAATCAGTCCGAGCTTCTTGCCCGCGCGCTGGCTGCCAGGATCGCAATGCCGTTCAGCGGCAGAACGCTAGTCAGGTCCCGCTCTACTCTTCCCCAAGTCGGGCTTTCCGACTCTCGGCGATTTGAAAATGTTCGGAAGGCTTTTTGTTGTGTCGATCCCATGCAAATCAAGAACAAACGCATTCTCCTGATCGATGATGTGATGACAACAGGAGCCACAGCTTCCAGCGCCGCCCAAACTCTGATTGATGCAGGCTGCTTCCGGGTTTCTGTGCTGACGATAGCGCGCACGGCTCTTTAGGGCATGCGCAAGAATTACTTGGCATTTTGCTGCCGGCCCCCAGGCCCGCCGGCTAGGCGCGAGCGACGAGAACTGGGTCCGAAGGCCCAGCCATGCCCTGGCCGCGGGACACACTTGACACTGGGGGCAAGCTTCGTTTTGGCTGCGTTACGGCATTGTCAAAGTGGCCAGGAGACGCCGGCATCGGCGCTGCAGTCAACGCCGAAGGCGTTGCGTCTCATAGCCCAGGGTTGACCGCTGCTTTTTGCGGTCAACCCTGGGATGAATGC
>JAHFUH010000349.1 GCA_023265215.1 Acidobacteriota bacterium | reverse complement strand
CGGTGATTTCAGAACTGTCTTTGAAACCACCGCCCAAAATGCTAAATTATCGGGCATGACGCGTGCGCCCATAGCTCAGACGGATAGAGCACCTGCCTTCTAAGCAGGGGGTCGCAGGTTCAAATCCTGCTGGGCGTACCAGTAAATCCCAATAAAAACAATCACTTAGCAAAGTAGGATTCATGATAGCCGATGTAATGCGGCTTTCAGTTGCGGATAGGTTGCGGATTTCGGCCTGGGTTGAGGAGATCATTATTCGTTCTCACCGGCTGCTTTTTCAGCAGAGATGGATGAATTAAGCGAGGGCAGGGAATTCATTGCCTGCCGATTGGCCCCCGGCACCAAGTGTCCATAAACATCGGCGGTCATCTTGATGCTGGCATGTCCGAGTTGATCGCATACATACTTCAGCGATTGCCTGTTCTGGATGAGAAGGCTGGCGAACGTGTGGCGCAGGTCGTGAAAACGGATATGCCGCAGTCCAGCTTTTTCTAGGCATTTTTTAAAATGCCGATTTTTAACATTGTGCGAATCGACAGGATTGCCTTCGCGGTTACAGAAGACCCAGACGGGGATTTCATTCTTTCCCTGCGCCAACCATTTCTCCCGGCGCTGTCGTCGAAGATCAAACAAAACATCGATTAATGCGTCAGACATATCAACACGGTGCGTTTTGGACGTCTTAGTCCTGTGTTCATCTCCGCGAACTATGTTATGACGCACAGTAATAAATTTGTCTTTCCAGTCAATATCGCCCCATTGCAGCCCCATCAACTCTCCACTGCGCATACCCGTATGGATCGCACAGAGGAAGAGAGGGTAATACTCAGGAGAATATTGAAGCGTTGCCTGCAGAAAGGCTGGAACCTCGTCGTGAGTGAGTGGATGGATTTCTTCGTGAACAACCGGAGCTGATTTATAAAATTTGGTTAATCGCCTTGCCGGATTTGCAGCGATTATGCCGTCTTCTATTGCACTATTCAGGACGGCCGTCAGCTCGGCTAAAACAATACGAATGGATGGACGCGCCATCTTTCGGATGACGACATGATCCATGATTAATTCCTTCGCTGCACTCTGAAAAAGGGCGGTTTGGTCATCGAACATGTGCGCGACTGACTCAGTCAGGTGCTGTTCAATCGCTTCGGTTTCAACTTGAGGATTTACCCTGATCCACCCTGCAAATTCATTAATCAGTCTCCGGGCTCGGATTGTCTGACCAGTCCACCGTTGTTTAAGTGCTTTCAGGGCTTCCCGTCTTGCAGGCTTGTTGAAACTGATATATTTTTTATTCACAAGCTTAGATACGAAATCTTTTACTGCTGCCCTGGTGATCTCATTTAGATGGCAATTTCCAAATTCCGGCAAGATGTATCGTTTAAAGCTGCCATCATAACTGATTTTCGTGGATGAGCAGACAGCGCTGCTCAAATAGTTGCGCTGGAATCTCCCGTAGTATTCTGAAAGCTTCGGCAACTCCGGTTCTCGTTTGGATTCGGGGAAGGCGATTTGTCCCAGCGTGAGCCGTGCCTCCACCTGCTCCTTTACTTTCAGAGCGGCTTTTTCGCTGCCAACGCGTTTTGCTTTGCGCCTGCCCTTGTGATCGACAAAGACCCAGAACACGCCAGAGTCTTCAGGTCTCTCGCGGACCTTAACTCCCATAATGTTTTCCTCCTTTGTTTTTTGGATAGGAATATTTCTCAATTACCGAATCGACCGCCTCACGTATGAAGAAGGATACTGATATTCCTTCGCGCTCGGCGATCTTCTCCAGATCCTGGATTTGACTGTCGAGCAGTCGGACTGCGAGCTGCCTCTTCTTACGCATGGCTTCCGGCAATGATTTTCTTCCCATTTTTTTCATGTCTGCCATCATATAATATGTCAGACATAATGTACATCGATATTTGCTGATTTTTATTAAAAGCCGCAACACTGGCGCAACCAGCTATAGAGCGAAGAGGAGCAATGAGAATTCATTCCGATAAATAAATAATTTTCTATGGTTTGTGAGAGCAGAGGAACCGCGACCCTCTAATGAGTACTTATTTATTTCTTTTTCCCCAGGATGTCATTTACCACATCATCAACAATTTGTCCCACATCGATATCAGTGGACCGCTCGCGGTAATTCAGCATCCATTTATCCAACTCGGATTTCCGAAACAGGAGTTTGGTTCCCACTCTGAAATGCGGGATCTCGGACAGACGTTCCCTAATAGAGCGCTCGCATAGATTGATATACTCGACGGTCTCCGACAGGGAAAGGTATCGGTCCTGGCTCAGGTGCGCCAGAATTTCTCCAACCGATACCATGTTCTGCGGAGTCTGAATCATTGTATTACGTTAACCTCTTCAGCAGCATTCACGCATGCGGATTTGTGACGAACGCCAAGGTCAGACACACCGGATTCCGTATCCCGTGCGTCCTCCATTCTGCCTTTGAAATCAATAATTTCCATGATGACTTTGCCCGTACTTTGCCCGCTTTCGAGCTCCTAACCACACTGCCTCATTAATTTGATTGTCCCACGTTGCCCGCCGCCCATCGCCAACCACGCGCCAGGAAACGCGCCGGATAAAACTAATGATTGGCTACGGGGCATTCACGCCGCCCACAGCGAGCGCTCAGGGCATCCCACTGAAACCCCGAGCGTCTGCTGATATTCGCAAACCAACTACATCCCACCGCAATGTTGGCCGTATCCTATGGTTCATTGCTTTAACCTATTTGTAAAATGGCACTCGGTAGTTGGTGCAATGCCATCCTGGCAACCTTGCCCTTATGAGATAATTCCCAGACATGCCTGTCTAGTCATTCGAAGATAGCCCTCGCTATTCGCAACTTGAACATGCGTAATTAACCAATAAGTAAATATCCTCTGTGTCATATCCGGGCGTTTCCAACATGCTTTCAACAGCTTCTCGAAACAGTTGGCTGAGATCCCTGTCAAGCTTAGCTTGTTTAGCTGGATTGACATTACAGGTCAGCTCAGCTTGCAAATGAAGCAGTCGTCTCTGCGCCAGTCTGAGGATCTCCTCAAGAGAGTGGCGATCACCGCCGACATACAATTGCTTCACTGCCCCAAGGATCATTTGCGCATAAAATCGAAATTCTGACCGCCTAATACCGTCTTCCCTGCTGGCCTGATTGCTATTTCTTGCGGTAGTACCAAATTCAGTCACTGTCGCGTGCAAGAGGGAATCCCACCTAAGCGAACGAGTAGCATATTTGGAAGAGCGTTTTGGGAGGTTTTGTTTGGTCCGTACTTCTTCTCGGTTATTATTCGAATCTGAATCCTTTTTGTTCTGATTCGATATATTATCGACTTTCATAATTTACCTCAGAGAAAATTGCCACAGAATCATGCACCCGTCACTATGGCGGGCACGTTCTGGTGGCCCTTCATCTGACCGCGAATGCGGCCAGAAACTCGTTATGCTGTGTCCAACCGGTTGGACCATACCGGCCCAACCAAGCTCATGGCGGATTAATCCGCTATCGTTTCTAGCTCCACAAATCCGGCGGTGCGAGCAGCTCCGGACTTTGGAAGCCCGTAGACTTGCTCACACCGCTGGCTAGAGGCGGCGGTCTGGGAGTGCGACAAATCTCACGCCGTACGCCCAAGACCGCCCTGAAAGGCACTCGGTTAAAATGGAATTGTGTCTTCCTGCTGAATGCTGTCATCAAAATCGGCGACTTCCTGGTTTTCAGTGCCATAGTTCCTCGCCCTCTGATATTGACCGCTTGCTTGGTACACCTTGCCCTTTTCCGCCTTCATGATGGCGGTGACGTTACCGTAGACAGTTCCGTCCCGCTCAACATGATTGACGAACAGTTGGCAGGGCACACCAACCAGCTTTTCCAGATCAAAGCCTTTCAGCTCGTCCGGCGAAAATGCTCGACTACGCCAGGAGCGAAGGTCTTTGTGAAGCGTGGACTTTTCGTGCAGACTTAGCGTATAGGTCTTCGAAATAATGAAAGACCGTCCGCTCTCAGTTTGCTTGTCCAGCTCAAAATAAACCCGGACCCTGTGCTTGCGCCCAAACTGGCTATCCACCATTCCCAAATCAACAACATCGACGCAGGCCGCCTGATGCAATCCCTCGGGCGGCGGCATGTAGGTTTTTGAACTGACTAAAATGCTCATGAACGAATCCTTATAAAGATTTGAGTGCTGGGCGATGAAACACCATGTCCTACCGCCCGGACACTCGGTTATTGCTAATGCTGGCCAAGGGGACCAGTGCCCTCCGGGCTATCTCCGGACGCCACGCGGCATCCGACGCCCAAAACCGTTGAATGACAAATTGTGTGCATCAATGCTGTGTGCCAAACTTCGCGCCACTGGCCATTTGTGTATGATGTGTACCTTGGTGAACCTATTTTCAGGTTTTTTCCTATATCGCATCACATAGGGAAAAACCAAAAAGAAGGTACACAATGGTTCACAAGGTACACTAATTCCACTGCGAGTATTCATCATCGACCTCACGATTGATCGCAATGTCCAGGTATTGAACTCCGCCTTTCCCACGCTGTCGCTTATAACCCCTTTCACTCATTGCCTGACCGAACCGCCGTTGGTTTAAGACAAATTCCCCATTCCGTTTGGCCCACCAGGTATAGACCCCGTAAAGCCTGCTGGCCCCGAGGGCGCTGATACACGTTTTGTACACACAGTCATCCAAAAACTGGCCGATAGCATCCTGTTCTTCCCGATAGTCTTGGGTTGCGTCAGTGACCTCGGGCGCGGTAATGAGCCCGTTCTTCAGCCAGTCTTCCAGGCCCCGGACCATCCACGCAAAGATGCCATCGCGTTCTTGCCACAGGGCATCGGGCAGTCCCTTATCCTGGCGTTCAGGAGGTATGGACACGTTGAATGGTACAAGCCGGATACGCCTCCAAATGGCCTGGTCGGTCCCCCGGATAGTCGGCTTATGATTTGTTGAAAGGATCAACTTGAACCAGGGCTCGAACTCAAAAAATTCGTGATGAAGAAACCGGGCAGAAATTAGGTCGCCCCCGGTCAGTTGTTTAACGAGCGATTCGGCGAGGCGTTGGCCTTCTTCGCTTTCTGCGGCAAACACGGCCCTTGCTGCATGTAAGCGGGCAATGTCATTGGGGATTTGCGATCCGTTTTTAATCAGGAAAGCCTCAATCGGCGATTGGCTTGCGTAGTCCCCCAATATCCGCTGGATTGTTTTGCTCAGCGTTGACTTGCCATTGGCCCCGGTGCCGTAGAGGATTGCTAAGCACTGTTCTTCAGTACTGCCGGTCAAGGAATAGCCGAAGTATTGTTGAACAAACCTGATCAATTCACGATTGCCCTGAAAGATTTCAGTAAGGAACTGTTCAAATTTTCGGCATTGCGCTTGCTGGTCATAGTTGACCGGAGCAAGCCGGGTGATATGGTTGCCCCTGTAATGCTCCTGAAGCTTCCTGGTTTTGAGGTTCAGGGTTCCGTTGAGCACGTTGAAAAGCCACTGATCCTGATCAAGCTGTCCCACACTGACCGATATGCCCGGCTCACTCGCGGCCAGTGCCAACATGTTTGTGATGCTTTTGTAGCTTTCGCTCTTCTGTAGGTGCTTAAAAACAAGTTTTCGAAAGTCCGGATCGACGATGCCAGCTAGACTGGCATAACAGTCGAGGATTGTCTGCTTGGCAAGCCTGTTGACTGCGCCAGTGTCATCGCGGCACCAGCGTTGTCCATCCCAAGTGAACCAACCGATTTGCTTGCAGTAAATAACATCTTCACCGTACTGCATCCCAAAAATCTGAGCGTTGCCGGTATCTGTTAGATGGATGCCCGTGGGATCGTTAGTCTTGAGCCACTGCTCAATGAGATCGGGATTTGTGATTATCGCGCTCGTTCCCGGCTTATACCGGCTATAAGCGGAATCGACTTTGATCTTCGCTTGATTGAGGGGAAACGGAGGTTTGCAGGCGCTTGCCGCCTGCTCGACTAGGAGGAGTGCTGTATCGTAAGGAACATCAGCAGCCCGGAGTTTGCAGGCTAACCTGAACAGCTCAATATCACGTTGCCCTT
>JAHFUH010000348.1 GCA_023265215.1 Acidobacteriota bacterium | reverse complement strand
GCCGCGCCCCGAAGGGCGGCCGACTCGCAGAATTGCAAGATCCTTTTGCAATTTAATGCCTATGGTCAAGCCTGAGAGTCGGCCGCAGAATGTGAAGTTATTATTGCGCGAGCCCTAAGTCCACGGAGGCTGCACAGTCCTCCCACCGTCCGCACTGGGCTTGGGCCTCGGCGTGCAGGTCGTAGGCCACCGCCTTCACCGCATTGGGCATACTCTCCTGACCCTCCAAGGTGCGGCGCAGATACTTCAACGCGGATTCCGGCCCGCCGGAGGCCGCTTTGCGGTGACCCGCCAGCAGATCCTCCAGGACATTCTTGACCGACTTGCGGATGGGTTCCTGTCGCTTCGCCATAAAGCCTATTTTGCCATATATGAGCTCAGCGCGTGAAGCTGCGCGGCGAGCAGCCGGTAATCCGTTCATAGTCGCGCGTTACGGTACTCCTCTCCCCGGCAAGGGGCAAAGACAGCTTGAACGCGGCGGGACGCCGCGTCTACCTTAAAACCCATGGGATATCTTCTTACATAGGAACTTCCATAGAAAATAATATTTCCTATATATTATAAAATAATGCTTGACAAATTTTGTAAAGCACATTTACCGTTTTAATTGGCACTTGTGAATTTCCCGAATTAAAAATGATGCGAGCGGGCTGCGAGCTCCAAAAACAACCAGCTGGGGACTGGCGAAGCTTTGCCCAACCTTAAAACAATCGGCAACGACACAAAAACAATTTCTTCGACATAAAGACAATCGTCTCGATGGAAAAATAATCGGCAACGACACAAAGACAATCGGCAACGACACCAAGAAAACGGCAACGACGCAAAGAAGATCGGCAACGAGGCAAAAAAGATCGTCTCGGCCATAAATAGATTGTCTCAGGCTCAAAACAATCGGCAAAGCAACAAAGACAATTGGCAAAGCCGAAAATCAACTCATTTTTTTGACTAAAACAATCTTCTTTGTGTCAGAGACGATTGTCTTTGCGTTGGAGACGATTGTTTCGTGTCGGAGACGATTATCTTTGTGTCGTTGCCGATTATTTTTCCATCGAGACGATCTTCTTTAACGCGCAGACAACATTCGAAGCCCCGGTGACAATTTCACGGCTATCGGAGCGATGTTCTTTACGACCGAGACGATCGTCTCGGTAGCAAAGCAATCTTCTTTGGAACCAAGACGCTTTTCTCAGATGCGGAAGCAATTTATTTCGCATCTGAGGCCGCTTTCTCCATTACGGAGAAGATCGTCGGCGAAGCGCCGACGATGTTCGTAACAACAAAACAAATCATCTACAAGGAGAATTACCATGACTCCACGGATACGAATTGCGGACAGGTTCACGAAACAGTCCGCTGACCAGCTCGTTACCATGGCCGGAGCCATCGTCACCGGCCTTACCGACAACCCCGCTTTTCCAGCTCCAACCGTCGATCTGAAAGCAGTGCAGGCTGCCGCCGATGAACTCAATGTGGCTTTGGTTGCACGGGCTGGTGGCGGAGGGACGACAGCAACGGCGGAAAAGAGAAATAAACAGAAAGCTCTTATTTCGCTTCTGCGCAAGTTGAAGCACTACGCTGAGGATAACTGCGGAAACGACGTCGCGGTCCTGCTCTCCAGCGGCTTCCAGGCCGCTTCAACAACTCGCGATTATTCGCCTCTTGCCATTCCTTCAATCCTCAGCCTTAATTTAGGCAACAGAGGCGAGCTGTTGCTGAAAATCAGCCCCATTGCGCGTGCGAAGTGCTACGAAGTGCAGATGGCGGAAATGGGCGCCGTCAACGTTCCGGGCTCATGGAAAAACGCCGGCGTGTACACTTCTTCGCGCATAACCATCGCAGACCTCGTTCCGGGAACAACCTATGTGTTCCAGGTGCGCGCAATCGGATCCTCCGGTTATACCGACTGGAGCAATCCGGTGTCCCGTATGTGCGCGTAGTTCCAGTTGATGGCTCGGGGCCGGATCAATGCCGGCCCCGATGTTTTTTTAAATAACAAATCACCAATCGCCAATAAGCAATAACCAATTCAATCCAGGAGCGTTGCTTATTTCAAAAAGAATTGCTTATTGCTTATTGGTGATTGGCGATTTGTCATTTTTTGGAGCGGTAACCGGGAGGATTTTAACGTGCGTGTACTGAATCCATCGGGAGTGGAGATCGATCTTCCCTTCTGGGTCTTCAAGCGGCTCAAGAAATTGCATCTGCTCGAAAGAGACCGAACCGGAAAAAGGAGAATTTGCGCGCGCATATTTGGATTAATGGAGATCTGGGAAGAGCCGGAATTCAGGCCGGGCCGCGCTGTGCAAAAGTGGCTTTTGGGCGACCGGCCCACTGGGCCCCAACACAAGAGCTATTCCAATTCCTTTCTAATGGCGCTTGGGCACGATTGTTCCGGGCTTGCATGATTATTTTAAATAGCCAATCACCAATCGCCAATAAGCAATAACCAATTCATTCATCGCAGAGAAATATATTTGTGTCTCCGCGTTTTTTGCGTACTCTGCGCCTCTGCGGTGAGCTTTAAAACGAGGGGAACCTTATGGCCAATATAGCCGGAATTGCAGGAGAAACGATCAAGGTCCTGATTCTAATCGTTACCGGTGTCGTGCTTCTGGACCGTGTGAAAAATGCGACTCGCGATCTGAATACCCGGGTGGTGGGGCTGGAGCATTGGCGCGACGAGCATATCTCGAGCATTCAGCCCCACACGGTGTGCATCCTCGAAGACCGGCGGAAGATCGACGAGCGCGAATGGCTCGAACGAATTGAGCGGAAGATCGACCGGCTGGAAGAGCGCATCGACATGTTGACGGAAAAGATCCACGGATGATGCCGGAAAAGAAAAAACAATTTATTATTGGCGATTGCTTATTGGCGATTTGCTATTTTCGAGGCGGCGGCAGGTCAGTTTTTAGAAATAACAAATCACCAATCGCCAATAAGCAATAAGAAATTCTTTTCGGGAGTGTTGCTTATTGCAAAAAGAATTGGTTATTGGTGATTAATTATTTTTCATTATTTTTACATTCCGATGTCACAAATGTTCGTCTGCTGCAAATAATTATATATAGACAAAAAAGGAGACATACAAAATGATTGATCCCCAGGAGAAAGAAAGACTCTTCGAGGAAACAATTGGCTGGAGTAATGGCTGGATCAGCCGTATTGCCCAGAAATATGCTCCGACCAATAGCTGTGAGGATCTCGAGCAGGAAATCCGGCTTGCTTTCTGGAAGCGTCTGGATTCCTGTGACGAGAAGGTTTCACCTCTGAGAAAAACCTTCTATTCAATCGCCGGCATCATAGCCCTTAAATTTAAACGCAAAAATCGCAGAATGCAGAAAAGGGAAGAAGGTCTTTATTCGAATTCGGTTTACGTTGAACAAGAACGGGATCAGACGAGTATTATCGAAGAATTCACGGGAAAGCTGGAAAAGTTGGATCGGCAGATTTTCACGATGTATCTCAAGGATTCCAGTTATCCGGAAATGTCCTTGGTTCTCGGCGTCAATGAAGTGAATCTGCGAAAGCGCATGAGCCGGATTAAGAAGAAGTTCAAAACATTTTTGTCACAAATGGCCTTCTGCTGCAAATAATTATATATAGAAAACAGGAGACATCCAAAGTGCTTGATCCCCGGGAGAAGGAACGACTCTTTCTGGAAACAATTACCAGGAACAATCGCTGGATCAGCCTTATTGCCCGGAACAATGCTCCGATCAATGGCTGGCAGGATCTTGAACAGGATATCCGGTTGGCTTTCTGGAAAGGCATGGAGCGCTATGACGGAGAGAGTTCAGGTCTGGACACATGGTTCTTTTCAGTGGCCCAAAATACAATCCGATACTTCAGGCGCACAGCTCGCAATATGAAGAAAAGGGATGCAGCCGTTTATTCGAATCGGGCGTACATAGAACAGGACCGGGATCGGCCAAGGATTATCGAAAAATTCATGGGGGAGCTGGGAAAATTGGATCAGCAGATTCTTACGATGCATCTCGAGGATTTCGGCTATGCGGAAATGTCCGCGGCTCTTGGCTTCGATGAGGTGAACCTTCGAAAGCGCATGAGCCGAATAAGACAGCAATTAAAAATAAGAGACAAGGATCGCTAAAATGGAACTCGAGGATCTCAAGGCTGCATGGCAGAGGGAAAAGGAGCTGTATCCCCGGGATGAGGATCCCAAGGAGATTTTGACCAAGACAAAAGAGTTGGCGATGAAAAAAGACCGCGACTTTAATCGCAAACTGAGGAGCCAAATCCTATGCGGCCTTGTGTGCCTGGGAATTATGGCCACATATTGCCGGCGCGACAATCCGCTGCTTGCGAATGCAGGCCTGATCGTGATGCTTCTCTGCCTTGCCCTGATGCTGGCGGGATCAATAATCCTGAAATATCGCCAGCGGGAGCCTCGTCTTTGGCTGCCATCTGAAAAGTTCCTGGCTGAGGAAAGAAAAAAGGTTTGCGTCCGGATCGCACTCTTGCGGTGCAATATGACGTGGCTTTTCATTCCATGCATGTTGGGTTTTCTGACGTGGCAGATAGCCTTGTCCCACTCGATCCAAATGGTAATCGCACTCGTGGCAATCGCAGCAATCGCATCTGCGGGTTCGTTCTGTCTCTATCGATGGAAGCTTCAAAAGGATCTGTTGCCTGAACTTGCAGCCATCGACCGGGACCTGGAATACGAGCGGGAACATTCGGAAACGCGATTGGATTGAAAGACAAAGGCTTTTGTTGCAGAGCAGGTCGGTAAAGAAAAATAAAGAATTGCTTATTGGTGATTGGTTATTGGCGATTTGTTATTTTTAAAATAGCCAATCACCAATCGCCAATAAGCAATAACCAATTCTTTTAGCTTTTTTTAACGCCATCCAAAACGAAAGAGGAGCTATGCACCGCGGATACACGTGTCTCTGGAGGAAGATCTGGTCGAATGCCGTTCTCACCGAACCAGGCAGGCGGTTCTCCCGGCTCGATGCATGGTTATACATCACGAATGTGCTCGCGGCGGGGAAGGATGACCAGGCTGCGGGGTTGAAGCGCGGCGAATTTACGGCAAGCATTCGAAAATGCGCCGAATGTTTCAACTGGAGCATTGGCGCGGTACAGCGGTTCTTAGAACTTCTTTTGGAAAACTCAATGATTATGCGGGTGGTACGCGAACCGATACACTCAGCGATACAGGAAGCGGGACACTTTATTGTTTGCAATTACGAAACTTACAATCCTTCCCGAAACGCGGAGCGATACACCGAGCGATACGCTGAGCGATACACATTTAAAGAAGTATTAAAAGAAAGTATAAATAAAACAAAAGACACACGTGAGCCGGCGTCCGCCGGCGCGTGCGTGTCGCCAAAAATTCTTCCGGAATTATATCAGCAGCACAACCAATCGCTGCCCGAGGTGAAGGCGCTGACTTCCGAAAGACTGAAGAAGTGCCGGTCAAGGATTAACCAGGCCGTTAGCGACGGATGCCTTGAACAATACCTCACAGATTTTGCCGCGGCAGTCAAAAAAGCTCAGCAAACGCCCTTCCTTCGCGGGGAAGGCACGCGCGGCTGGCGGGCGAGCTTCGACTGGTTTGTTGCCAATCACGTAAACATCTACGCAGTGCTGGAAGGGAAATACGACGGGCCGGCTGCGGGCCCAAACAACGGAAACGGAGGAAATCATGCAACCGATCGCACGGATTATGACTGCGAACCTGGCGGCACATCAACTCGTAGAACGAGCCGCGGAGATCCCATCTATCGCCCCCGGCAATGAGAGTGAATACGAATGCTTCGGCTGCAAGGACAGCCGATGGCGATGGGTCGATTTGCAGGCGGCGGATTCGGATAAGAGTACGGCTGCGGGGAGCGGAAAGGCTGATGAATGCCGGTCACGACAACGTCCTTTGGGATGCTGCGGACCAGCTCGCGGCGGCATTTGAGCAGTAGGAGATAGCGAGCACGCACTAGCACTCAACGCAAAGGCGCAAAGACGCCAGGGCGCAATGATCGGGATGCGGGCTTTGCGTCCTGGCGACTTTGCGTTAAACAAATGCACCTTGGTAATA
>JAHFUH010000347.1 GCA_023265215.1 Acidobacteriota bacterium | reverse complement strand
CCGTGTAATTATGAATACGATTATTAATTGGATGGAACGGGATTCGGAAAAAGGAAGGAATTCCTGAACATGCCGACAGGAATTGCGTGCTGGAATTAATGAGCCGCTGACTATTGAAGGAAGATGGAGCTTTTTAAGTCAGGGAGCTTCCCTGTGCCTGCAGATTAGAAGAATGAGGCTCTGGCCGTTGAAACTCCTAAAAGCCAATGAACTCCAATCTTATGGGCGAAATTTCTTAAATTGATGCGGCTTCCCGCTGCCAGACGGCATTTAAATCCAAAGCGAGAAATTGTATCAATCCACGCTTCCGGCCTGGGCTCCGATACGAGAAAGGATGGGAGGCATATCGGGATCAATAGAACCACGTTTGCCCTGACGCAGCATGCGTCCTGATTGATCAACCAGATCAAAATATTGGCTTTTGGGTATGGGTTGATGAAGATGATTCATTGAAGGACCGCCCCGAAGAGCGGCGGAATTCACCAGAGAACTTTTACTCCATATTTTGAGAAAGCCCTGTCCGCCGACACGATAGTAAGTTTTTCCATCAGTGCCTGTGCTATCAATAGGCGATCGAAGGGATCGCGATGGTAAAACGGCAACTTTTCCACTTTCGCGGCATGCCGCAGATCAACGCTCAACAAAGCAAAACCGTTGGCTGTCAATTGCTCGGTGACAAAACGTTCCATGGGTTTTGCCAACCGTAGTTTTCCAAGGCTTACTTTGATAGCCATCTCCCAGCAACTGGCGACACTTAAGTAACATTCGTTTTTAATATCGGCAATCGCCCGCTTCGCGGTTGATTTGAGCTCAGGTGCGTCGCCAACCCACCAGAGGAACGTATGTGTGTCGAGGAGCAGCCGCTGCATTAGGAATACTCCTTAAAATCCTCCGGTGTATCGCTAAAATCAGCGGCTACTGTCAGGATTTCACCTTTGGCTGAACCGGGCCGGCGCTTTGGGGTGGTTTTATTCACCGGCAACAATTGGAGCAGTGGTTTGTTGTCTTTGGCAATGATAATTTCCTCTCCAAGCAAAGCCATCTTTACCAGTTTGGAAAATTGAGCTTTAGCCATGGCAATATTGTACTGTTTCATAATGCTCTCAACTATGACCAACTTACTTGACCATACTGATGTTGTCAAGCAGATTGAGATTAATAGTGAGTGTCCGTGTTTCGCATCATTTCCCCTTCATCGTTTTGGCGCTAACCACATCACTTTTGGCCGGGCGCCCGAAAGGGCGCAGTCGCGTAGGAAATTGTTAATGAGTTTCTGGTAGGGAATATCGACTTCCAATGACATTTTTTTAAAGTGGTTTATTGTTTCAATCTCCATACGAATCGTTACCGGCTTTTTCAACCGTTTGGCGTGTGGATTCCGTTTTCCTTTGGAAAAATCATAATCTTTTCTCATAACCATTTCTCAGTGTAAGCGATTTGTTCGGTTTTTGACGCCTTTCGCGCCGAAATAAGCCGCACGACCGTATCTCTCTCGCGATAGCAATGGACGACCACCAGAAGCCGGGCGGCCGCACGGATGCCAAGCGGCAGAAAACGGTCTTCTTATAAAGAATGATCCGGGTCGTTAATGATAATTGCTCGCTCATCCCAGAATACTGGGTCTTTGCTTCCTCGAAAGAAATTCCATGCTTATGGAAATTCTGAGAAGCTTTAACAGGATCTCAAGGTTGTACATATATTATAAAAACATTCTTCATGGCAATTAATCAACCGGTGGTTATTTAAAGAAGGTCTGCCTGGCAAATCCTGGACATCTATTATTTTTCTCGAATTCTCAGATAATGGGTGTCCCCTATCCTTCCTATATGATGCTGCTTATAGAATTAATAATCGATATGCCGGAGGTCAGGGGAAGACTATTGCCGAAAAAGACCAGGAAAGCGGCGTAAGCAAGAGTTGTTTTATTGCAGGAACGGGAGTTATAAGCATTCCTATTCTGAGGAGCAAGAGGAAAACTGAGAAATCCCGGTTCCTGTCATCGTCAAAAGCTTCTTTGTCTTCCATTTGTCCCATCATACGGCGCACGCCAGGACTGAAGCCGGTGTCTACTATTTCCAAGCCAATCTATTTCTTGCACCATTTCCCCGAGAACTGCTTCCGCATTTGTTTTAGTATTGCAAAGGTAGCATGACAATATAGTTGATGAATCTATCCGGGCTAATTGGTTGAAACATTGTTCGGTAATCCGAACACCAATTGATGGGCATAAATAGCGCGTTCGCTTTGTGCGTGAATATCTTTGCCAAGCAGCATTTGCTCCAGCTTAATCAATTTCACCGGCCGCAAAATCACTTGGGCCTTCGTGGTGCCTATGAGTGGATTTTTAATAAAAATGATTTGCTGCCGCGCCGCATCGTCCAACGTCGGGTAAAGAATTATGGATCGCCGTTCAATGGTTTCCTGTCCCATGGCGTAGAGTGCAAGCTGATACAGCATTTCTCGCGGCAGATTTGTTTCCCAGAGATCGCGGTATTTGGCATCTATCACTGCCGCAACCTTTCCTTTAAGCATGACCATAAAATCCGGCCGAAGTTTTGGGGATGAGCAATGCCGTGGATTATTTGCCGGGTCATAGGCGAACACACCGCGTAAGTTATTTTCATCATGAACATCATAATCATGAAGATTTTCGGCAAGGAAACGGGAAAGCAGCGCCTGAAAAAAGCGATTCATGTCAAATAGGAATCCAGATGCGGCGACATTCGGAGAATCATCTGTTAAGGCAGCCCCAAGTGTGTTCAACAGCATCTTAATCAATGTCAGCGCGGGCTTATAGATTCCTGTGCGCCGATCCAGTGAATGCCACGCCTCCTCGAAGCCGGTCACGTCCAATTTTATTGGCGTTATGTTGGGGACAATGCTTTTAGCCAATCGGCGGACGCGTTCCCCCAATTCGCGGTCGAGTGTCATCCCAGCCGCTAATTCCAAACCACCATGTAGTGCCCGATTTATTTTGTTGTCCTCGCTTCGAGGATGATGAACGCACGACAAGGCCACTCCAGCCCTAGCAATTACCTGCGCATAATCACCAAAATGAATTCGCCCGCGCGGACTGGTTAGCATGGATATTGTTCTCAAATAATCCCGATGAAGGCCGCGTGAGATTAATTCGGAGGTCTCGGCAGCCAACTGATAAATCAACAAATCTTCGAAGCTAGCTGATTCCGCTGCGTAGCCCACTTCGGTAAATAAATCCAAATGACGAAGACGATAGGCATAGCGAAGCAAGTTCATCAGTGGTAAGCCCGAAATCTTCGGACGAATGGTGACCATGAGATCACCCAACGAGAACCGCCCAACAAATGATGAAGCACGGAGTTCCAGCCCCCCCGCAAGTTCAAGGATCTCAATACCGCCTTTTTGGTTCAATTCTTTCGCCAGATGCTGGGCTTCAGAATTTTCAGCCAAAACTTTACCATACAGCGGGCTGCCTCGCGTTGGTTCGCCAGTGTCCTCCCACTCGGACAAATTGACAGTTGGCCTGGTCATTTTACTGTTTCTTCCGGTTCTTCCTCTGAGTCTTGAGACGGCGAAACTTGATCTTGAGCTACTGCTTCCAGGGAAGTTGTCAAATCTGGCGATGGAGCCATCAGTGCCTGTATCAAATCCTGACGCCGAGCCGGTGCAAATAGCTCGTCGCGGACGCGTTGGCGCTCACGATCAATCATGGCTTCTCCCAATATTTCCGAGAGGGCATCATAGTTTTCATAGCAATATTCCTCCAAAAGCGGAATGATGTCCTCGGCAATAATCCGGGCGAATATTCCAAAATCTGTAATAGGTTTGCCGTTGTCATCCAAAAAGTAGGCATGCCCTATCTGCAGATTGCGCGCATCCTTTCCGACATGCTGGCGAACTCGATTGTTCAAGGCTTCGAGCCATTTCCCCAGTGGGATGGCTTCGCCGGCAATTGCGCCGGCAAGAGTTTCATAATCCGGCATCAACTCGACAAAGCCGAAACGCCGCCGCAATGCCGTATCAAGCAGCGCGATGGATCGGTCGGCGGTATTCATTGTGCCGATCACGAGAACGTTGTTCGGGACTGAGAATGAATCGCCAGACAAGGGGAGAATGACTTGTTGTCCACGCTTATTTTTCTCCAGCAAGGTTAGCAATTCGCCAAATATTCGCGGGATATCGCCACGATTGATTTCATCAATAAGCAGCACGAACTTCCTATCCGATTTAGAAGCATCGCTGCATAGCTTTTTGAAGATACCATCGCGCTTTTCAAACACCAGTTGCCCGCCCGTGCCTTGACGCGGCCGGTATCCCTCAATAAAATCCTCATACCCAAAAGCCGGGTGAAAAGTGCATGAACGCAAAAAACCCGAATTAGCCCCGTCTCCATCCACATTTTTCTTCTGTTCAGGTGATAGATTGTCATAGAGACAACCAAAGGATCCCACCGCAACCAAATCAAGGGCAGTTTTATTACCCCAATGTGTTTTTCCTGTGCCCGGGGGACCATATAGGATGGCTTGGCCCTTCCGTTCCAAAATCGTCTGCAATTGGCCGGGAATTTTGCCTTCCAGTCGGACAATTTTGCGAATGGCTTTTTGGGGGCTTTGGGCTCGAGCCATAGGCTGTGAGATATTGGGTAACGCGGGATCTAACAGCTTTCGCTCGACCTCCACCAAGTTCCGATCATCTTTACGTAACTTCCAGACCGTGGTTCTCAACCCTTCCGATACAGGTAATTTCCATTCTGGTGTAATGTGCCATTCAACCTGACGGCGGTGAGGGGCATTTTCCGGCGGGGTTGTTTCAAACCGGTAAGGACCTTTAATCAGACCAATTCCAAGAATTCTTTCTCCTTCAGCCGCAAGGATCACATCACTCTCTCCCATATCCTTAGCAAAATTTCGGATTTCGCCGGCCTTGCGGGATGCAACATTCGGCTCATTCTGGTATTCCTTGATCAACATTTCCGCGAGTTTTCCTTTTACATCTTCACCGGCCAGAACCGGGGATAAATCACCTAACTCAGCCCAGCCAACGGCCGCATAACCACCAGCTTTCATGTCTGGCCAAATATTTTGGGCGGCTTCTCCCTCACCTAATTTAGTCCCGATTCTCCAGTATTTCCTCGCGGGACCGTTCCGTTCGTTAAGCACACCGGTAAGGTAGTTGATCGGCCAATTCATTTGCATGGCCAAGCGGACAAATCGTCCAGCGGCCACGTATAACCCCGGATGCATTGGCGGCAGATGAAGCAATTTAATTAGCGCATGCCTTTGGATAAAATCCTCGTGATAATCATCGAGTTTATCCGGGAACAACAAACTCAGATATTTGTGTCCCCAGGCAAATGGTGAAACATCAGGCGCAACCTGATCCAGCTTGTTTTGCAATTCCACGTATTGTTGATTGCTTGCACCAACCGGGAGTTCCTTGATCACGGCAACGGCTGCAATCAACTGGTTCCGATGTTTTCGTGCAATAGCAACGGCATCACCAATCGACAAGGTTTTTTGGTTAGTTGGGTGCCCCGCCATCCATTCCCCTGAATCCTTGTTTTTGTAGAGACCGAATTTGAGAGCGCTGCCTCCAGATATACTCCCGAACTGGCGGGTGGGAAAATCGGGGCTGCTCTTGAACTCCAGCCAATAGACAAGACTGTCCTGACTGCCGTGGGCGTGCATAGTGTTAAGCAACGCTTCTCCGTCCAATGCCTGGAGTCGCTCCTGCCCAAACCGCTCACGAAAAAGCGCGTAGCAATCAGACAACTGTTCTTTCGTTAGAAACTCACCTCGTTTTAGTAATAAGGTATAACATGATTCCATAGATTGGAGGATGTGCGGGTCCAATGTAAAAGTGCCTGAATCTTCCTCGGAGGCAACCAAATCATCGGGTGGTAATTCATTTTGAAACTTAGCATCGTCGTCGGATTCCTGGTCGTTTTTTTGCCTGTGGAACTCTGCCCATTTCTCCGCAATTTTTTGGGAAGCAACTTCATCCAAAAATGTTTTTTTGCCGGCGGCGGTTAATTTCCATTGGCCGCGATCCTGGCTGTCCAGTAATCCTTCCCAGACGAGGTATTGTCTTGCCCAATGCA
>JAHFUH010000025.1 GCA_023265215.1 Acidobacteriota bacterium | reverse complement strand
ACTAGTTTCTGCAGCTTTTTCACGGCATCCGGAAGCACGCGGATTGCAGCTGTGCTGACAAATCCGATCCGGATCGTCCCGGCGTCGCCGAACTCCGCCTTTCGCGCTTCCGCCACCGCTCGATCCGCTTGCTTGAGGATGCGCTGCGCATTTTCGTAGAAGGCTTTCCCGGCCGGCGTCAGGCGGACTTTGTGGTGCGATCTCTCGAAAAGAGCAACCCCGATTTCTTCCTCCAATTGCCTGATCTGTTGGCTTAGTGCAGGCTGAGCCACATGCACGAGTTCTGCAGCATGTCGAAAGTGTAATTGCTCAGCCACGGCAACGAAATATCGGAGATGCCTCAGTTCCATGAGTACAGGTATGCCATAGACGCCGAGCAGAACACAGAAAAAAGTTTGGCGTAGCAGAACCGGGATTCGAAATGCTCGATGGTTAACGACTTTTCGCATCATGGAACCAGGTTCCATATAGTAAAATATTTTCTACCTACAAAACCAATTGGTTCCGTCATGTGAAATTCATTGACACAGAGCGGAATTTTGCTTTATTCTAGGTGCCGCTTTAAGTAGCGGTAGAAATGTTTTTATGCGGCAAGGTCATTCCAGTGTAGAATCGCGATTCGCCAAGGGCCAGGAGCCACGCAATTCCGCGGATCACAGAGTGGCGAACGAAGGAGGATTATGAAACCAGGGTATATCAAATACGAAGAGCTATTATCTTACACCAAGACCGTCCTCGAAAAGCTTGGCTATCCGAAAGAACAAGCCGAGGTGACAGCGTGGAGCCTTGTGGAAGCCGATGCGCGCGGAGTTCCTTCCCATGGAGTAGGCCGGCTTCCTTTCTATGAAACCAACATCAAGTCCAAGTTCGTTTTTCCGGATGCGAAGCTGGAGGTCGTCCACGAAACTCCTTTATCTCTTGTGGTCGACGGACACAACGGGATCGGGCCGTATCTCGCCAAGTTCACCATGACCCGTGCAATTGAAAAAGCAAAGAAAGTCGGGGCAGGTTTTGGTGCACTTAGGAATTCCAGCCACTTCGGGATGGCGGCGCTGTGGGCCGAAATGGCCACTGCGGAGGGTTTTATCGGAATGTCCTTCACCAACACCCGCATCTGCTCGGTGGTCACGTTCGGCAAGGAGCGCATCCTGGGAACAAACCCCATTTGCTTCGCCATTCCCTCGGCCGGAAAAACCCCTTTCATATTGGATATGGCGACGACAACTACGGCGCACGGGAAAGTTGAAGTTTACGAGCGACGCAACAAGCCCATGCCGATCGGCTGGGTTGTCGACGAGAACGGCAACGACACTTCGGACACGATTGAATTTCAGAAGCTCTATCGCAGCACAAATCCTCATGGCGGACACCTGTTCCTTGGCGGCGCCGGTGAGGAACTCGGCGGCCACAAAGGCTACGGACTTGGCCTTTTTGTGGATCTCCTCTGCGCAGGTATGTCGATGGGCGCCTGGAGCAAAGAGACTTTTAGCAAAACCGATGGCTGCAAAGTCGCAAGCTTTTTCGCAGCCATCCGCACAGACCTTTTCGGGAATGCAGCAGAAATTGCCGCGCACGTCGAATCGATCCTGCAGGGGGTGCGTGACAGCGCCAAATCACAGGGGCGCGACAGGATCTACATCCACGGAGAGAAGGAAATAGAGAAGCACGCGGAATCGATGGTGGAGGGAGTTCCGCTGGATGAAGTGGAATGGAAGATGCTCGACGGCTATGCCGCGAAATTCAGCCTTCCTTCATTAAGATAGCGGACAGTTTTTTGAGTCTTCGAGGCTTGGAGTCTTTGTCTAAGGGCTTCAAGCCTCTTACCATTCCATGGCGTTCAATACGGCTTTAATGATGCCGTTTTCGTGCCGCTCGTACATCCCAAATGCCTTCTCCGCTTCACGAATTGGCAGCCGATGAGTGACGAACTTTGAAAGCTCGCTGCTGTTCTCCAAAAACATATCCTGCGCTTTTGAAAGATAATCAACCCACTCTGGAGTTACGGTCGCCATCAATACCGCATTTTTTCTGAAAAGAATTTCATACTCCATTGCATAGACCGGATGATCAGGAACTCCGAAAGCGATCACGGCGCCTCGTTTCCGCACAAGCTCGAGACAATCATTGATAGTATCCATCTGGTGCCCGACAGCTTCCACACAGATGTCCGGAGCACTCCATTTATCCGGCGCCATTCGAGAGTCATGAACCATCTCGATGCTGTTCCGGCAAATGGTTCCGGTTGCACCAAGCGACTCTGCAAACCGGCAGCGGAAGGAGCATGGATCAATCCCGATGACGGCACCGGCGCCTTTCTTCGCAGCGAGCCAGCAAAAAAACAAGCCTATGGAGCCGAGACCAATCACTGCGAATGATTTTCCCCGGACATCGCCCATCCGGTCCATTGCATTCATAACGGTCGAAAGCGGCTGGATGATACATGCAGCCCCGGAATCTTCGATATCAGCTTTCAGCTTGATGGTCTTGGCGGTCTGGGCCAGAAAGAATTCGGCCAATCCCTGGTCCCCATCGGGAATTGACAGAACCCGGTCTCCGGGCCGAAAGAGTTCAGACGCGCTTTCCACAACTTCGCCGACGCACTCGTGAATGGGCGCGCCGGGCGCAAGTGGATACGATCGAAACCGTTTCTTTCCAGTGAAAAAAGGGATATCGCTGCCGCACATTGAAATCCATAAGGTCCGGACCAGAATGCGATCCGTGCTCTCAGGCGGCAAATGCGGAACGGGGATCTGGACCCGATCGAATGAACGAGGATTCACAACCTGCAGTGCTTTCATCGTTATGCTCCAATTTATTAAAAATTCATCGGGGTCGGGGTCGATCTATTTTAAAAACCGACCCCGATACCGACCCCGACCCCGAACAATGGAAAAATCCTTGCTGAGAAAATTATCCGCCTGACATGTAAGGGAAAAAACAGAGTCTGGAATCAGGCCGGACAATATCATCGACATGGCTTTGCACCCCATCGATTGCAACGAGTCCAATGTCAGCCAAATCCAGTCCAATTGCGCGGGCAATATCACGGGCAGTGGTTTGCTCTTTATTTTCCATGGTTCGCCTTCTGGGCTGACCGGGAAGGAGTTGCCCGAAGATTTCTACATCGATTGCCAAAGGAATCTTCCTCCTACCTGAAAATAAAACTCGAAGCGCGGAGAATCTAATTCCCCAGATCGCCGGCGAGATCCGCAAGTCCCAAATCGGCCAATGCTGCTTTCGTGGGCTTGCCCGATTGAATATCCCAACCCATTTCCGCAAAGTAGCCCTTTCTCAGCGCTACATAATCGAATTTAGATGTGGTGGCAATACGCTTGGGCAGCTCGAATTGATCCGGCGTCAAACCTTCGCGGGCATTAAACGCTTGTCTCAGGGTCAGAATTCGACGGCCGGCCTTCAAAGCCTCCTCCCATCCGAAATCCCAACCACTGGCACCGGCGATCAACTCAGCAATTGGCGGAGGCGTGGTAGCCACTGTGTACAAGGAGCATGATCCTGCCGCATTTAGCAGCTGGTGGTATGCACTTCCTATCGCATAGGATCCGAATGGATTAAGCTTGGAGGCCTGCAAAGCGGGATCGGAACCTATCGGTGCACCCTCGGTGAGCATTGCCGTAATCTGGCTGTCCATATGGTGAGCTGGATTGGCATCTGCAATGTTAGCGGTGCCCAGTGAAGGTGACATGCGGGGATCGTGAAAGGCCAGGCTTTTTCCGCGAATCGCCACGGAATATTTTTCCGAGCCTTTGCCGATGTGCTCCACAGCCTTTTGAGCACCGTCCGCCAGCAAAGCGCCAAAGCCTTCTCTCCGCGCGATCTTCTCGACCATGGTGACAATTGCTTCCGCGTTGCCCCACGTCAGCTCAATTCCATCTGTTTCCTCTTTGCTGATTAATCCGTTTTCATAGCATTCCATTGCCATAGCGATTGCGCCGCCAACTCCCATGGTGTCGATGCCGAAACGGTTGCAGATGTCATTGGCCTTGATGACAGCTTCCAGGTTGTCGTTCATCAGCATTCCGCCCAAAGCTGCCAGCGTCTGATATTCCGGCCTGTGCATCTGGTCCTTTATTGCGAATGGACCCTCTTGCTGCTTAATGATTGCGCCGCAGGTGATCGGGCAACCATAGCAGCCGAAACTGCTGACCTTGTATTTATCCATATTGGCGCCATCGAGGTTGGTGATCGTGGGCAGCGCTTCCAGTCCGCTCAAACTCCAGTTTTTGAGGGGAGTGTCGCCCATGGAAACCAGCAGGCTGATGTCTTTCCCCGTTCCAGCCGCGGCCAATCCCTTGGCATATTCATTGTTACTTATGATGATCAGGAATTGACGCAAGGCCTTGTTGAAATTTTCGGTATCGGCGGCTTCAATAGCGCACACACCCCCTTTTACCGCAACAGCCTTCAGTTTTTTCGATCCCATCACCGCGCCCACGCCGTTGCGGGCTGCGATCCTACCTCTCTCGCTAACGATGCCGGCCAGCAGAGACATGGATTCCCCCGAAGGCCCAATGCAGGCGACCTTCAGCTGCGGATCCCGGAACTTTTGCTGCAGCAGATCCTGAGTTTCATAGGCGTCTTTTCCCCAGAGATCGGATGCATCCTTAAGCTCAGCCCTGCCGTCCTTCAACAAAAGGTAGACGGGTTTGGGAGAGATGCCGGAGAAGAAGACGGCGTCATAGCCGGCCGTCTTGAGCTCCGGGCCAAAGGTGCCGCCCGAATTCGACTCCGCCCAGGTGCCGGTAAGAGGCGATTTCGTCACCAACATATGCCGGCCGCTCCCCGGCGCAGGAGTGCCGGTCAAGCTGCCGACAACAAAACCCAGGATATTCTCCGGTCCCAACGGATCCACAAGGGCCTTCATTCGTTCGTACAGGACGCGAATTCCCAACCCGTTCCCGCCGATAAACTCCCGGTAGATGCTCTCGGCAAAAATCTCCTCCTTCAAGGTTCCTTGCGAGAGGTCCACAAACAAAACCTTGCCGGCGTAACAACTGGGTACCGCCATTCTTACCCCTTCCTCTTCTGAGTCTATCCATATAGAGGATATCATGAGTTGATGCCTATGGAGACTTCGAGAATGGGTGCAAACGGAAGTGGGACTCAAAAGGCGAAAAGAACAGCGCCTGGGAGCGCCGGCGTCCTCGCCGGCACATATTCACGACTACCAGATATGTTTGCCAAAAACCCCACAAGTCGCTGCAGCTCTTTGATTAATTCGGAAATTCCCGATGTGCGCACCTGCCTGCCGGCAAGGACGCCGGCGCTCCCAGGGCATAAGCCCATTAGGTTTTGAGTCCCACTTCCGTTTGCACCCTCGAGAATTGAGCCTTTGAGTAATATCCTCCAAAACTGAATTTTGAAGCACGGGTTTATCCTAAAGGGAATGAAGGAATTGCCGAATAACTTGTTGAATTAGGGATTGGCCATGGAATTCATCAGTAGATCACTGGAACTCATCTTTTCACCTCTCGGAATCCTCACTTTCGTTACATTAGCCGGCGTCGTCCTGAGTTTCAGCAAACGCCGCCTGCATGCCGGACGGCGCCTGTTGATTTGCGCGGGGATCCTGTTTCTTTTATTCCTTTTCTCCCCCCTAGCACAATTCCTGATGCTGCGGCTTGAAAGACAATATCCGCCCTTGATCAGTCCTCCGGAATCACCAAAAACGGATCAGATAGTGATGCTTGCCGGATATGCAGAGGAAAATCCCGGGATCCCCGTAACCAGTGATATTTCCGAACAGACAGTGCTTGTTTTATCCGAGGGCCTTCGCTTGTACAGGATCATCCCGGGAGCGAAGTTAATCACGTCCGGAGGAGTTGCGCGAAGCGGCGACAAACCGGTCGCAGCAATTATGGCGGACTTTCTTCAACAAATGGGAGCGCCGGCCAAAGATCTTATCGTGGAAGGAAATTCGCGCAATACTTACGAAAATCTCGTAGAAGTAAAAAAAATTGTAGGATCCCGGCCTTTCATCCTGGTCGCTCTGGGATGTGATTTGAAACGCGCGGCGGCCGTTGCCGGAAAGCTGAAGATGCAAGTGATCCCCGCCCCTGCCGGGTTGTGGGCGGTCCAGCATCATCGGACAGACATGAGCTTTTCTGAAAAAATTGCCGATTTCTTCGTAAGTTTCGCCCACCCATCGTTAACCAATCTTTTGAAGCTGCAATGGGCCTGGCATGAATACAACGGCCTGCTCTGGTACCGCCTCCTAGGCCGAATTTAAAGCAAGAAGCCAGAAGCCAGGAGCCGGAAGCCAGAAGCTGTAAGGAGTTTCGAATTCATCATGCCGGTGCAGCCAAAATGAAGGTGCCGCGGCTTCTGGCTTCCGGCTTCTGGCTTCCGCTTCCATTTCAAAGCTTCCCTTTGCCCTTCCGTACGATAACCGGCTCATCTTCCGTAAGATCGATCACCGTTGACGGTTCCAGCCCTCCGGGCCCCGAATCCAGAAAAAGATCAACCAGGTGATCAAAGTTAGCGGCAATTTCATCCGGATCGTTGAGAAAATCCTGATCATGCAAGCAGGCGCTTGTGCTGATGATGGGCTTTCCGAATTCGGCCAATAAAGCCTGGCAGGCGACATTGTCCGGCACCCGTATCCCAACCGTCTTTCTTTTTTCCAGAAGAATCCTGGGGACCTGCCGAGTGGCGCTCAGGATGAAAGTATATGGCCCGGGAAGCAGGCGCCGCATTATTTTATACGCACCATTGGAGACAAATGCATATTCCGAAATGCCTTTCAAATCGGGGCAGATAAAACTGAGCAGTTTGCGCTTGTCATTGCCCTTTATCTTGTAAATTTTCTCTACCGCATTTTTGTTGAATAGATCGCAGCCGAGTCCATAAACAGAGTCGGTAGGATATATGATAAGCCCGCCGTCCCTGAGGACGTCGGCGGCCGATTTCAAATAACGGCTTTGCGGATTTTCCGGATGAATTTGGATGCGTTTCATGGCGCATTAGTTTAATCCATTATGAAATGTTTGAGTTGAATTTAATTTTAGCCGCTGATGCACGCCGACATCTCCAAATAGGGTAGCGTCCCTATTTGGAGTCCGGATTGCTGTGTTTGGCTGCCGAAAAAATTCTTGTAATCCTTTTTCACCCGATTCCAGTCAATATAATTATGAAAGCGGCTCTTACGGTTCCGATGGACGACACAACAAAGGCATCTGTGAAAATCGCTGATTTTGAAGCATGGATGGCGCAGGAGCAGCGGCGAATTCATCTGCTTTGCTTGCGTCTGCTTCGAAACGGCGACGAGGCCGATTCGGCTACCCAGGATGTCTTTTTGAAAGCTTTCCGTGAAATGGGACGGTCCGGGCGAGTCATTCGGGAACCGGAAAAATGGCTGACCAGGGTTGCTGTAAATGCATGCATGGACCGGCTCAATTCCGGTCGCTGGTTGTTCTGGCGAAGGCGAATTGCGGAAGACGACGAGAAGATTCTGCTGCAGCTCACTCCCGCCATAGGATTGAACCAGGAACAAGTGCTCATTGAGCGTGAAAAAATGTGGAAGCTGGAGCAGGCCCTTCGCAGGCTGTCTCCGCGCCAGAGGCTGATATTCATCATGAAACATGACGAGGGGCGGAGTCTTGAAGAGATCGCAGGGATTCTGGATTTAGACATTGGAACCATAAAGTCTCATATGGCCCGCGCTGTCGGCAAATTGCGGGAAGAATTGAGAGATCTGTATGCACGATAAACATTGGACAGATGAGGAGCTTCTGTTGCGGCTTTTCGATGTGGAGCAGCCGGACGGGCACCTGGAAACCTGTCTCGATTGCTCCCGCCGATGGGAAGCAATGCAAAGCAGGTATGAAAACCGCCCTGCGATTTCTGGCGGGGCGATCGAGGGGCGACTGGCCGCGCAACGATTAAAGATCCGTGCGCGATTGGAAAACAAACGAAAGCTCCCTTCGATGTTTGCGCCGGCATTTGCGGCAATGGCAGTGATTGTCCTGATTGCGGCGCTGGCAATCATTCCAAAACAGCCAAGGCAGCCTGAACCCCAGGCCATGTCGGAAGATGAAATGTTTGAAGACATGTTCCGAGCCGCATTTAATGTCGAACCGGAAGCAATTGAACCGGTTCAATCATTATTCGAGGAGTCCCAATGAAAAAGATGATTCCAATACTCTGTGCCTTCATGCTGGCATTGCCGATCATGGCCTGGCCTCAGGTGAAACAGGAAAGGCTGGAACTGACTCCCTGGTGGGACCGCCCGGTCGTTCGCAGCCTGGGGTTGAGCGATGATCAAGTGAAACAAGTCCGCGCGATCATACGCGATTCGCGCGACCGCCTGATTCAGCTTCGTGCCGCTGTTGCCTCCGCGGAAGGCGCACTTTCGGATGAGTTTGGCGAAGACCCCATAAACAGGGACAAAGCGGAGGCCGCTATCCAAAGAGTCGTTGCTGCGCGTGGAGAACTCATGCGCGCCATTTCTCAAATGAGCCTGAGGCTTCGGCAGGTTTTAACCTACTCGCAATGGCAGGAACTGCGTAAACGGGGAGCCGAAAGAGTTCTTCCAAGCTTGCCGGCAAGACAAAGAGCCAGAGGCGGAGTGGGCAATTAAAAACCATAATAAAAGGGGAGAGGATATGAATAAACGAAAATATTTCCTGATAGGCGGCCTGATTGTTGTTATGTTGACGATCAGTATCGCAGTCTCATACGCTGCCGTTCAAGCCAATCCGGCCCGGGCGCGTGCTCAGCTTAGGCTTGCTCAACTGATTGGGGTCCGGGGATTTGCCAACAGATTGAATTTAACCCCCGATCAGAAGACTCAAATCAAGACTATTCTCCAGAACAACAAAACGCAAATCCAGCAGGCTGCGAGGAATGTCGTAAAGGCGCGCCTCGACCTGGTCAAAGGATACGATGGAGCGGCCGGAGAGCTAGTCGCCGCGCAATCTCAGGCCGCGGGCTTAAGGAAGCAAATATTTGATAGCGTCAAACCAATCCTGACGCAGGATCAGCTCGCCCAAATGCAAAAATTGCAGCAGCTTAGGGAACAACGCATGCAGAGAGTATTGGACCGGCTGAACAACCGGATCGGCAATTAGTTTTATTTAGAGGCCGCCGGGCATTTGGGGGATCTTGTCCCAAATGCTGCGCTCCGATTCGAGCGATCACTTCTAATTGATGGAAGGGCTGAAGCCCCGCCAGGGAACAAATACGGGTGACCTTGTTCCCTGGTCGGGCTTGCAGCTCTTTTTCATTTAGACTTCTCGTTTTATGCATTGCCCCCACCCGTCATGAATTGATTCCAACTGAACCTTAAATCCTTCTTTATTGCGCGGTTTCTTAACAGAAACTTCATATTAGTTTAATTCGATCGCAATGTTCGATCTGTATCGTAATCCCGTTTCATGGAAGGCTCTGTCTAATTTGAAAGAAGCTTGTGGTACTACCGACTCAACTGTAACCCACTGTGCACTGTCCATAAATGAAGCCGGCATTGTGTGGTGGAAATCTCAAAAGGATAAAAGGACAAAACGATGAAAAAGATGATTCTTGCTTGCATGCTGGTGACTCTCTGGATGTCCGGTGCGGGATATGCCGCTGACCCATCCAATGCTGAACCCTCCAGCCAACCTGCGGCAGACCCCCAATCAAGCGCTAAATCTACAACCCAGTCGGATGCAAAAAAACCGTTCGAACTGAAATTCAAGCCGACCGGGACGTTTTATATGTCCTACCAGGCTGGAGACAAATATTCCGGCGTCGCCAACCAAACCACCAACTTCAACTCCTTCGTGTTAAAGCGCGGCTATTTTGGCGCGGATGTGGATGTGACGCCATACCTGACCGGCCGTATCATTAGCGATATCACTATGGACTCCACAGGCGATGAAAAACTCCGCCTCAAGTACCTGTATGGCAAATTCCATTGGACAGGCAACAATACCTTTACAGCCCCATATGCGGAATTTGGCCTCGCCCATATTCCCTGGCTGGACTTCGAAGAAGCCCTCAATGGATTTCGCATGCAGGATACGATGTTTACGGAAGTTAACAACACTCTTAACAGTGCCGACTTCGGAGTGCTTGTTGGATCCGATCTCGGTGGAAGCATGAGTAGCGATTACAAGAACAATGTTAACAGCAAATACGCCGGCAAATACGGCTCCTGGCAGATTGGTGTCTATAATGGCACCGGATACCATGCCGTTGAAAATAATACAAACAAAGCCTTCGAAGCACGCCTTTCAATACGCCCGATCCCAGGAGGCGTGCCGGGGCTTCAATTCAGTATTTTCGGCGTTGTCGGCAAAGGCAATAAGGCAGCAACCACAACTGTTGACCCACCAGACTGGAAAAGCGTAACCGGGATGATTTCCTATGAAAGCAAATATTTCACATTCACCGGACAAGGGTATTCCGGAACCGGGAATCAGGGAGGGTCTGCGCTTCTATCCGACGGGAAAACTGCCGCTGATCAGAAGGGCTTTTCCCTCTTTGCCTCCGTCCATATCCCCACGCCTCATTTTGGCGAAAAGATCAGCGTGCTTGGCCGCTACGATGAGTTTAATTCCAATACCAGCACCAATGCCGCCGATCTTCAGCGCCGGTTCATAACAGGCATCGCATTCCATTTATATAAATCAAACATCTTGCTGTTCGATTTCCAGAGACTCAATCACAGCATCACCTCGATTCCTGGTGAAAACCGAGCGCAAATAACCCAACAGATTGTTTTCTAAAAAACAGTTTTCATAAAATGGACAGAAAGGAAACTTTATGAAAAGTTCTATCCAGAAAATAATATTGATTTTGCTCTTAGCTGGCTTAGCTTTCGTATTCCTGCAGGGGCTATGCTGTGCTCAGACGCTAATTAATGGCGCGGGAGCAAGTTTCCCCTACCCGATTTACTCCAAGTGGTTCAATGAATATGCCAAGCTTCATTCAGGCATCCAGATAAACTATCAATCCATTGGTTCCGGCGGCGGAATTAAACAGGTTACGGAAGGAACTGTTGATTTTGGCGCTACCGATGGTCCAATGAATGATGAACAGTTGAAGGATTTTCAGACTAAACGCAGCACGAATGTCCTTCATTTCCCAACAGTACTGGGAGCCGTAGTCGTTACCTACAACATCCCCGAAGTAACCGAGTCGTTGAATCTGAATCCCGAAACGATTGCCGGCATCTTCTTGGGAACGATTACGAAATGGAACGATGCTGCTATTAAGGCAACGAATCCCAAAGTGAAACTCCCGAGCATGGATATCGTCGTGATCCACCGGTCGGATGGCAGCGGTACAAGCTATTGCTGGACGGACTATCTGTCGAAGGTCAGCCCGGAGTGGAAATCCAAAGTCGGAAAAGGGACTTCGGTGAATTGGCCTGTGGGACTTGGCGGAAAAGGCAACGAGGGTGTTTCGGGCCAGGTAAAACAGACATCCGGTTCCATCGGATACGTCGAGTTGATCTATGCCATTCAAAATAAGCTTTCTTACGCCAACGTCAAAAATTCATCGGGGCGCTTTGTCAAGCCAAGCCTGGAGAGCACCACGGCTGCAGCGGCAGGTGCCGCAAAAAACATGCCCGCGGATTTCAGGGTTTCCATTACCGACGCTGCGGGCAAAGATGCCTACCCGATCTCCACGTTTACCTGGCTGCTTATCCCCGAGATGATGCAAGACAAGGGAAAGCTCAACTCAATTAAGGAATTTATGCATTGGATGCTCGCTTCCGGCCAAAATATGGCGGAAGAGCTTTCCTATGCTCGTTTGCCAAAGGAAGTGGTGGCGCAGGAAGAAAAGGCGCTCGCCAATCTTAAATAACTATGCCTATGGCAGAAACCATAAGAGGGGATTCCCGCATCCCTGGGCGGGAATCCTTCACGATACTTCGTTTGTTCCAAAAAGCGCTGAAAGGGGATGAACTTGCGCGCGGAATAGTATTTGTTTGCGCTGCGGGTATTGTTGCAATTACCGCCCTGATTGTTTATGAGTTATGGACCCAATCCACTCCATCCATCCACAAGTTCGGATGGAGGTTTTTTGTTACGGGAACCTGGGATCCCATCGCGGGCGAGTTTGGCGCCCTGCCGTTTATTTATGGAACTGTGGTCACATCGATTCTGGCGCTCGCTTTCGCGATTCCAGTAGGAGTGGGCGCAGCCATATTCCTTGCTGAGCTGGCTCCTTCCAGGATATCCAACCCATTGACATTTCTTATTGAGCTGCTGGCTGCTGTTCCCAGCGTTACCATAGGCCTGATAGGTATTTTTGTTCTTGTCCCGGCACTTAACACAATAGTGCCTCCCCTGAAGTCGATTCTTGGATTTCTTCCGGTATTCTCCGGTCCCTTTTATGGTGTCAGCGTTTTTTCGGCCGGTGTTGTGCTCTCCGTTATGATTGTTCCTTTTATTATTTCGATATCGCGGGAGGTCCTTTTGGCCGTGCCGCGCAATCAGCGGGAGGCCGCTCTAGCCTTGGGGTCGACAAAATGGGAATCAACCTGGAAAGTGGTCATCCCTTATGCGCGCGCAGGGATTATTGGTTCCATATTTTTGGCGTTAGCGCGAGCACTGGGCGAAACGATGGCAGTTACCATGGTCATAGGAAACAGCCCAAAGATCTCCGCCTCGTTGCTCGCCCCCGGATATTCTATTGCCTCCGTTATTGCGAATGAATTTACGGAAGCCACCGGGGATCTTTATTTGAGTGCGCTGATCGAACTAAGCCTCGTGCTGTTTGCATTATCAATCGTTATTAACGGATCCGCCCGGTTGCTAATCCTCATGACTACTGCGAAGGGGTCCAAGTGAGAAGCGCGCTGTCATTCCGGAGAAAATTTGTCAATATCACAATGCTGACCATGACGGGCATATTTACTGTCCTATCGGTGAGCGTTCTCTTTTTCATACTTGGCTACCTGTTCGTTCAGGGCGGCATAAGCTTGAATTGGGACTTTCTGACCAAACTGCCGGCTCCGGTGGGTGGAACCGGCGGGGGCATGGCCAACGCTATTGTAGGAAGCGGAAAAGTACTTGTACTCGCCACTCTGATTGGGGTTCCAATCGGTTTCCTGGCCGGCGTCTATCTTGCCGAGTTCGGAGGGGCTGTTTTCTCGTCCCTTGTACGCTTTGTCACCGATCTGTTGAACGGTGTCCCATCCATTGTGATAGGGATATTCGCATATACCCTGATTGTGCTGAGGGTGAAGCATTTCTCAGCCTATGCAGGAGGTGTCGCCCTCGGCATCATGATGATTCCCATCGCAGTTCGCAGCACGGAGGAATTTCTCCGCGCAGTTCCCAAGTCATTGCGGGATGGGGCGCTGGCTTTAGGCGCTTCCAAATGGAAGGCGGTCGCGACGGTTGTCATTCCGGCAGCCCTTCGGGGAATCCTGTCCGGAATAATGCTGGATTTAGCTCGCGTGGCAGGAGAGACTGCACCGCTGCTTTTTACCAGCCTCAATAATCAATTCTGGAGTACTGGTTTGAATCAGCCCACCGCCACTTTGCCGGTAATGATCTATGCTTATGCGATCTCGCCTTATCCCGACTGGCATCGGCAGGCGTGGGCTGCCGGCTTCCTTTTATTAGTGCTGGTGCTTCTGATTAATGTAACGGCCCGCACGATGATTTCATCCGGATTCTCCCAAAAATCGCGGTTATGAATCGCCCGGTTATCATTTTTGTTATGGGTGCTCAATTTAATGACGTCGACGTCACGAAAGCAATTCGTTATTTCACTATTTAATGCAATTGGCGCCAATTTTCACTTTGAATATCGCGGCGGAATCGATTCGGGCGCGCAGGTGCATTGCCAGCGGAGTTTCTGATGTTTACTATTAATGCGAATCCTCAATTCCCCGGCGTTCGAACCCAGGTTCCTCAATCGAACCTGAAGGAGCCATCCAAGTCCGTCGATGTAAGAGTCGCCGCGCACAAATTCAATTTCTGGTACGGGGCACACAGAGCGCTGCGCGATATTTCGATGGATATCTATTCCCGGCACGTGACAGCCATCATCGGACCTTCCGGATGCGGCAAATCCACATTCCTGCGCTCACTAAACAGGATGAATGATGAAATCGCCGGTGTTCGGATGGAAGGGGAGATCACAATTGACGGGCAAAATATCATCTCGCCCGATATTGATGTGGCCACGTTGCGTCGGAATGTGGGCATGGTTTTCCAGCATCCCAATCCTTTTCCTAAATCGATATTCGAAAACATTGCCTACGGACTGAGAATCAACAGGATTGCAAAATCGTCTTCCGAGAGGGAATCACAGGTTGAGGAAGCGCTTCGCCATGCAGCAATCTGGGACGAAGTGAAGGATCGTCTTCACAAGAGCGCGCTCGGCATGTCCGGTGGAGAGCAGCAGCGTCTTTGCATAGCGCGGGCGCTCGCCGTGCGCCCTGAGATTTTGCTGATGGATGAACCGGCATCGGCCCTGGATCCGATTTCAACTGCTAAAATTGAGGATCTGATATTCCGGCTGAAAAAGGAACACACGATTGTGATTGTGACCCATAATATGCAACAGGCTGCGAGAGTCAGCGACTACACGGCTTTCTTCCTCCAGGGAGAATTGGTCGAGCTGGGACCCACTGTGCAGATTTTCACAAATCCGCGCGATAAACGTACTGAAGACTACATCACCGGACGTTTCGGTTAAATTACGAGGAGTGCAATTTGGAGCATCTTCGCGAAGAACTTGATGAATTAAATAATCAATTGTTGGAAATGAGCTGTCTGGTCGTCAGTTCCATTTCCCAAAGTGTGAATGCGGTAATCAATCGCGATAAAGAAGCGGCGGAGACCGTTTTTCAAAACGAAATTCAAATCGACCAGCTGGAAATCCTGATCGACAATCTTGCTTTCCAGCTACTAGCACTTCAACAGCCTGTAGCTGTCGATCTACGTTTCATTACCATGTCGATGAAGATAAACAACAACCTGGAGCGGATGGGCGATATCGCCGTCAATATTGCCCAAAGAGCGCTTTCATTGTTGAAAATGGGACCGTTGATGCCCCAAATCGATATACCCCACATGGCAAGACTGGCTCAAGACATGATGTCAGACAGCATTAATGCATTTGTACACAGAGATCCGGATTTGGCGAAAACAGTTTTGAAATCCGATGACGCCGTGGATAATCTACGCGATCAGATGTACAACGAAATTCTCAAGTTCATGGAAGCGGATCCGAGCATGATCCACCCCGGCATTGACCACATTTTTATAGCCAGGGGGTTGGAACGGCTTGCAGATCACGCTACCAACATTGCAGAAGACGTCCTCTTCTTTGTCCAGGGTATCGATGTGCGACATCATGCACAGCCAATATAGAGAATTGATAACAATCGCCCAAATATCCTTCAGGCGCTTTGCACCGGAGGCGGAACAACGGATTCAGGGAGATTATTTTATGCGTCATATGGATGAACAGCTTCAGCAATTGCTCGAAAGGCTTCTCCTTATGGGCAGGCTGGCTGAATCAATGATAGAGCTTGCGCTCAGGTCTTTGATCGAGCGCAATGAATTGCTGAGCGATGCAATCTATCAAAAAGAAAAAGAAGTCAACGAACTCCAGATTGAAATTGACGACAGCGCCGTCAAACTGACGGCTTTGCAGCAACCCGTCGGAGGGGATGTCCGGTTTTTGTTTATGGCCTCCCGCATTGCTACGGAGCTGGAACGTATTGGGGATCAGGCGGTCAATATCATTCAGAACGCTTCTCACGTGATGAAAGCCCCTGCGCTAAAACCTCTGGTAGACCTGCCTGTCATGGGTGAAATAATTGAAAAAATGGTTCGGAACAGTCTTGATTCGCTGGTCGCCAGGGATTGTTCGCTGGCAACCCGCGTGCTTGAAGAGGAAGACAAGGTGGATGCATACCGCGATCTTATTTTCAGGGTGCTCCTGACCTACATGATGGCGGATCCCGGAACTATCGAGCGCGCGCTGTCGTTGATTCTGATTTCGCGCAATCTCGAACGGGTGGGGGATCATGCCACAAATATTGCAGAGGAAGTAATCTATCTGGTTGAAGGACGCGAGGTGCGTCACCGTCACGAAAGCGCGTCCGCTTAGGGTCTGTCACGTAATAACAGATCCATTTTGGCGCAAGCGCCGGGCGGGCAGATGCAAGGCTCCTCGACGCAGGCGCTGCGGTGCCATCGTCGAGGAGCGGCAACGCAGCAGATGCCCGCCCGCCGCCGCGCCCCGTAGGGCTGCGGCCCGCAGCAAAATGAGTCTGTTATTACGTGACAGACCCTTAATCCTGGATTCTCGCTCATGTCCAAAGGAAATGTGCTGGTTATTGACGATGAAAAAGATCTGGTCGAACTGGTCCGATACAATCTCGAAAAAGAGGGATTTAAAGTTATCGGCGCAGGCAATGGAGAATCCGGTTTGGCCATAGCCGCCGCCGAAAAACCCGACTTGATCGTCATCGATTTGATGCTTCCGGGGATTGACGGGCTCGAGGTGTGCCGTCTGCTACGGAAGGGGAATGAGACTTCCAGCATTCCTATCATAATGCTGACTGCAAAAACGTCCGAATCGGACCGGGTTGTCGGGCTGGAACTTGGCGCCGACGATTACGTAACCAAACCATTCAGCCCGCGGGAACTGGGAGCGCGAGTCAAGGCCTTGTTGCGGCGCTCATCGGAATTTCGTCAACAGCCGGCGATTATCAGGCATAGCCTTCTATCAATCGATCCAGCCAGTCATAAGGTTTGTTGCGGCGAAAAGACGATTGACCTGACAGCCACAGAATTCCGCCTTCTGCAATTCCTGGCTTCCCATCCGGGATTTGTGTATTCACGCAACGCACTCATCGATGGAGCGTTGGGGAAAGACGTTACGGTCCTGGAAAGAACCATAGACGTGCATGTCATGTCGCTGAGAAGAAAGCTTGGCAAGTGCGGGAAAATAATCGAGACTATCCGCGGTTTTGGGTATAGATTTAGAGAAATAACCCCGGAATGATGTGCGCAGAGACTTAATCAAAATTTAACATTCTCCTCATTAAGATTTAACGGGCACACTTTAACATAACACTCGGAGGTCTATGCAATGAACCCCGAGATAATCATCAGGACTGCAGTCCTCAAACTGAATAGCAGGCCCTCCCGGTCCAAATCCTCACTTCAGGTTTCAATTTCTCCTGCCCTTTCCGAATTTCAATGGAACGATCGCAATTTCGAAAATCTGATTGAAAAGTTTCTCGAACATGTTCTGGAAATAAGCAGTCCGGCCAGGCCTGTGCGGGTTGCGGTTCATGAAATGAAAAGGAAGACGGATCTGGAAGAATTTATTTCTGTCCATCCCGAGTATTGGTTCCGCCTTAGCGTTGGAAGTCAGGCGGAGACCGGATATGAGAGCGGAGCAAAAAAGATTCTGCACGAACTTGGCTACCAATGCGCTGAATGGATTGGGATGGAAGAATCCGAGTCGCAACTGGGCGTTTTTCATTTCGGAATGCAAAATATGCCGGCAGTGATTCTTTTTATTCAGAATCACCGCGCTCAGCGCAACTGCGATTTCCTTATACCCGTCGCCGATTCTACTATGATTTGATCCGCTACAGCTTGGACACTGAAATAAAATAACTCAAAGCATGTCTATCCGGGTGACTCCATACGGTGCATTTGTGTAACGCAAAGTCGCCAGGACGCAAAGCCCGCATTCTAATCATTGCGCCCTGGCGGCTTTGCGCCTTTGCGTTGGGTCTTTGCGCTTGCTCGGCACACCGAACCATGTGGAGTTGACCGGATAGGCAGGACTCAAAGTATTTTTGAATATCTTTTAACACACATCTTATTGATTTATAACCGCTGCTTCACATTCATCTGTTATTTCAGAAAAGATTCGCTTCCAACTGCAATGCTTTCGGTCCATATCGCTTCGCGGATAAGGCGATTGTTTTTATTCCATGATTCGTCAATGGAAAGCATTTATGAAAAACCGTGGCCAATTTGTCCTATCGACCCGACGGGAGCCTTTTCGGATCGGTAATCCTCGGGCGAGAAGTCAAAGAAGGAATGAAGGACGCCGGCAAGGCTCTTGGCGACGCCCTTTGCAATTTCCTGGCCGGGAAGAAGTAGCTTTCGATTTGATTTCGATTTTCCTGTTTGGTTTATGAACGAGCCCGAACAAATCGCGGGCCCGCACCGGTGTGCAGTGGTGTGAAATACACTCATTTCCGGATCCCAGTATGAAGGGCCTAAACCTTTATCCGTGGCTGCTTTGCGGTAACCCTCTTCAGCGATTTGACTAGCCGCGCTGATGGGCGGGCGGAATGGATGCCAGATTTTTTTACGATGGCTGTCGATTCCCGTAATACATACGCATAATGATAGTTAGCACGGTGATCGAAAGTGAGGCTGCTGCAGATCTTGTTGGCGGTGTAAAGGGAACCAACAGAATTCCTCCGGTTAATCGCAAAATAAATCAAAGGCTTCCGGGCACAAGTGCAAAGAGGAAATCTGTAAGTTAGTCTGGATAATATATTTGCAGTGTTGAGCGGCTGCGCACGTTTCATTTTGTCTCGGTTGGCATCGATCTTGCAAGCTACTGGAGTGAAGAACACAAATTATAGGAGACTTAGCCATGAAAAAATTATTTTTATTGACAGTTATTTCGCTTTTGGTTATCGGTGGCGCAATTCAGGCCAAGGCGGACTCGATCCTGGGTCTGTATAATACCGGCGTCAACAACCTCGGCGTTACCCTGCCCGACAACACCCTTGGAGACCCACACTACACGCTCAGTTCAGTTCCTGCCGGCAGCACTAACGTAATTGCTGTGCGCACTTCGGCAGGAGGATATCCGATCGGCCCATGGACCGGGGACGACACGCTTTCTGCCTGGATCGGACCCTCCAATGATAATATGCTGAATGGCCCGGTCGGAATTTACACGTACTCATCGACGTTTAATTTGACCGGCCTCGATCCAACCACTGCCTTGATCACAGGGCTGTGGTCCACCGACAACGAGGGTATCGACATCCGCATCAATGGCATCTCTACAGGCAACAGTTTCCTGGACTCGATGTCTTATACCTCGACGCAGCCATTCTCAATCACTTCTGGTTTCCAGTCAGGGTTGAATACTCTTGATTTCATAGTGCAGAACGACGGCGGGCCGACAGGCCTGCGCCTGGAAATGACCGGCACAGCTTCCAAGATCGTGGTACCCGATACGAATCCGAGTGCAGTCCCAGAACCGACATCTATCCTGCTTCTTGGAACCGGCCTAAGCGTTCTTGGCCTGGCAGCCCGGCGCAAGAAGGCCCAATAATCGTCTCATTGAAATTGGCATAGGTTGTTCAACAAACAGGGTATCGACAACGAATTCCCGGCACAGCGCAACGAAGGAGGATGCGCATGGCCGGGAAATTCATTGTCGATGCCCTGTTTCTGCGTTGGCAGCAGTTCATCAGTATCAGAACTTTCCGGTTAAACAGCTGGAAATCTTTCATAAAAGGTCAAACCATGTTTGAACAACTCTTTAAAAAGGCGCTCGCTCATTGCGAAATCTCAGGCAAGACCAAAGTGCATCCACATTGGCACGGAAAAGCATTGATGGCGTTTCTTAAGGGGCTGTAGCATTTATCGGCTCTTCATGCATGTTCGTGGGTAAAAGTATCGGTCGTTCCATGATACCTCCTTTACTTCGTGGCTGTTATTCCGGCAAGATCCCCCACTACGTTAACCAACGACTGTCCGGCAGGTATGACGATCTTAGAATTGGCTTGAAGGGATTCTGTGACGGTTTGAAGCTGCTTGAATAACTGGGCATTGCCTACAAAGTACTCATTGGCCGCTTCATTTACCAGCTTAATGGCTTGGGCTTCGCCTTCTGCAACCAGTATCTTAGACTGTTTCTGACCCTCAGCCTCTAATATAAGAGTTTGCCTTGCCCCTTCTGCCTGTTTTATCTTGGCTCTCTTCTCGCCATCTGCTTTAGTTTCCGTAGCAGTTGCAAAATCGACGGCTGCTATTTTTTGGTTGTTCGCAACTACTACGTTGTTCATGGCGTCCTGTACTCCCTTGGGGGGATTAATTTCCTTCAGCTCCGTTCTAACGATCTCAATACCCCAACTCCGCGTCTCGACAGTGAGCTGATCGTAGAGTGATTTATTTATCTTGCCTCGTTCACTATTGGCTTCCATCAGGTTCATTGTGCCGATTATGTTCCTGAGTGTAGTCCTGGCCAGCGCTACTATCTGGATCTTGTAGTTGTTGACATTGTACGCGGAAGCCTTCACGCTTTCCTCGTCGGATTTCACCTTGAAGTAGACCTGAGCATCCACCTGGGCGTTCAGGCTATCCTTGGTTATTATTTCCTGCCCACCGGCATCAACCATCGTTTCCGTTATGTTGATTTTTGTCAGGCGCTCCACAAAAGGTATGATCCAGACAAGACCGGGATGTCCAAACCTGTTATACCTTCCAAACCTCTCAATAAGCCCCCTGTCCGTAGGTCTGATCGTCCTGAGTGACATAGCAACGTACGCGATGAGGAGAATGAAAACGAATAGGACTAGTGTTTCCCAATCAACCATTGACAACCTCCTTTTGTTTTCAACTGGATTAACGTGAATTTAGCAGGCTTGCGGGCTTCCTCCTTTTGACAGAAGGCCAATCGCCCAGCTACTCATCCGAGGGAGCTGGAACCTGCAATGCGAGGCGCTGGACACTCAGGGAGCGGGTGTCCACTCCACATCCAAAGCAGGAAACGGATGAGGACGGGAATATGATCGGCCTGCAGG
>JAHFUH010000346.1 GCA_023265215.1 Acidobacteriota bacterium | reverse complement strand
GACTCCGCTAGAGATCGCCATCCCACGGGAATTGTTGCGCTCGGAAGCTGTGGCTTGGGCGGAACGTATCGGGGTATCGCCAATGGACATTATCATCCGCCCCATGAAACGTAAATGGGGGAGTTGCTCCACGGCAGGCAGGGTATCTCTCAGCGACGATCTGCTATCCCAGCCCGCCAACTTTCGGAAGCGGATCATCGTGCATGAGCTGGTACACCTGAAAGTTCCTAATCATGGAAAGCTATTCAAGGCTTTGGTAAAGGCTCATCTTGGGGCCGGATCAAATCGATAGCAAATGTTACATTCCTGTCATTTTCGAATAATTGGGTTCGGATTCTTTTTTTATGGAAACGAACCCGATATATTATGGAAGACGAAGGCAACTCCCAAGCCGTCTGCCGTAATGGAGAGTTTCAATCGTCCGCTCTTCCATTGCGGCAGACCCCAAAAGCAATCATTTAGTTCGACCAGCACAGGATTAAAGCAGAATGAAATAGAATCGGTTGGTTATCATATCGAGATTTGTCCAATCATAGATCGGGACAAAAGACAGCGAATTGGAGGTATTTCAGATGAAAGTATTTATCAGTTGGAGTGGTGATCGCAGCCATACTCTTGCAGATGCCTTGCACGACTGGATTCCTCTTGTGCTCCATTATGTTGAGCCCTGGCTATCTCAGGCAGATATCGAGGCGGGGCAACGCTGGGCGGAGCAAGTAGCAAAAGAGCTGGAAGCGTCGAATTTTGGAATCATTGCCGTAACACGAGAGAACGTGTCGTCTCCATGGGTGCTGTTCGAGGCAGGTGCTCTCGCAAAATCTATGCAGGGTAGCCGCGTCATTCCGCTTCTCCTTGATCTTGAATTCCGCGATATCACGGGTCCGCTTGCACAATTCCAGGCAAAGAAGGTTGATCGAGCGGGGCTTTTTGAAGTGATTCAGTCTCTCAATCAACTTGCACCACACCCGGTACAGGAGGATAGGGTCAAACAACTATTTGACGCTTTGTGGCCAGAATTGGAAAAGAAAATTTCTGTGATTCCCAAACCTACTACTTTGGCTAAACATTCGCGTCCCCAGCCTGAGATTCTTGAAGAGCTTGTAACGAGTGTTCGATCAGTGGAATCCAGGTTTCGTGATATAGCTGAGGAAGGCCCACGGGTGTTTCGGCGACGTTCTCGCTTCTTCCATCCGATGATGCTCCACGAGTTGATGGATATGTTAGGCGGCCGGCGTGGCGATCCAATTGCCCTGCTTATCTTGGCTAGTGTTTTCCGCGACGAAATGCCGTGGATGTATGAGTTGGGAATCGAAGCATACCGCATGGCAAAGAATGGGACGCCGGAGGAAGCATTGGCCGCCAGAAGAAGGTTCCAAAAGGCTGCAGAACTCATGCGGAAGGGGCCATTCTCTCCAGAGGAAATGGGCTTCGATCCAAAAATGATTCACATGATGGTTCGAGAATTGGATCATCTTCTTGAGTTCGAGCCAGAAGCAAAAGTTGAGGCAGAAGTTGTAGATTCACCAACTCCCAAGCCGCGAGGTCGCAAGTCCGAAAAGGCGCAATAAGCAGAAAGTATTTCATTGACAACCTTCGGCGAACGGCGCTGAGCTGCCCAAGGAGTTGAAATGGATTCAACATTGATCGTTCCAGTGGATGATCCGCTGCGCTGCCCGCCGTTGAGCTCAAACATTATGGCTATGACACTCAATGACATCGAAGAAGAAGTAGTATTTCTCAAAGCGATAAATGAGATTATTGACGCTACAATAAATCATTCCATGTTGACTTTGCAAGGCAATGATCCAGAGTCGTCAATCCTATTTGAAAGCAGCACGCATCAGCGGTTTTTCAATATCGTTTTGGTAGACTTTTTGTCTCGCACCGACAAAAAAGCTCCTGTGAAACGGAATTCATACTTAGGGGCGCTGCGTGCTATCTCCGCTTGTCCCCAATTTGACGTTGATAGCTCGGCAGTTCCGCTCAGGAATGCCACCGGGACATTCGTTGATTGGCTAGAGCAAGTGGTCAGCGTGGATGTATGGCTTCCTTCAATCGATACAAAAACCTCACTCCGGATTTCGAGGTTAGACTTCATCAAAATGTGCGGGGACATCTCAAAACATAATGTTTTAAGGTCAGTGGGGGTTGCGGAAGAGCTTCGGCAAGCACTTGCTGTAAATGGCGTTTCAATCAATTTGGAAGATGCCATGCTCACGCTAGGCGATTTCTATGAAAGATTCCATACTGACATACTCAACTATCATGGCAGCACGATCGCGGAATTTCTCAATAACATTCGGTGGGGCATCTATGAATATTTACAGCCTGAATTCCGACGCAGCATTGTATGGGAAGGAGGAGACCCTCCAAAGTACCGCTATACCTATCCTATAGGAATAGGAAATGAATTTGCCAAACAATGCTATTGGGACCTTATGAACGAAATCCGCAGACCACCCTATGTGCGCCGATTTCAGGTGACTAAATGGTTGAAACTTAGATACTAAGGAATTGCTTTTAATGCCGTGTCACGTGCATGCAGCGCACCCCCGCTGATGTCGAGCTTCATAAATCTGGTTGCTACAATGACCATAACACGGAAGAAAACACAAGCCACAAGCCGCGAAGGAATTAATTTCGTTCGGATGATTGTAGAGCGTCACAACTCGACTTTCCAAGAGATCGATCTTCATAACGACCTTGGCAATGATGCTTATGTTGAGTTCGTCGCTGAAGAGAGTGCCACCGGTTGCTGTGTTGCGCTCCAGATTAAATCGGGCAGCTCGTACCGCATCGCGCCGCCAAAATACGCTTTCCAATCTGATCGAGATCATTTCGAATACTGGACCTCACACACGCTGCCGGTCCTTGCCGTAGTGTTTGATCCAGAAGCACAGAAAGCCTTCTGGGCTGATATCACGGAACACCTTCGGCAACACCCGTCGCTAATTACCAAAGGACCATACACGATTTCTGCCGAACAGGAATTATCGGATTCAACCTTCAATGAATTCCGGCAACATTGCCTATGCTATCGAGATATGTATAGTCGTGATTCGAATTTCGCGCGCGCTTTAGAAAGTTTCTCCGCGCGAGAAGATGTGGAAAAATGTTTTGATGGCTTCCGCGCTCTCATTGCATATCATCGACAGCAAACGGCAACTTGGTATTACCTCATCTCCTGTCTCTCCAACTATAGGGAGCATCCGATTCTCCGCTCTCTCATAGTTGCTCTCTGCCATGTTCCAGGTCATGGAGATATCTTTTGGAGCAAAAAAGACATGATCGATGAACAGGTATGCCGTAACGCCCTTATGTTCATGCGGGAGCGGTTTGATCGTCGGGATGCACTCACGATGTTGTCGGTTATTGATGACGCTGGCATTCAGAGGGGAACTATAGGACAGTGTGTGCATGCCTTGGTCGATACCTTGGCGGATACAGAGACGATAATGGAGTCGATTGCTATCGATCAAAGCCAAAACGAGAGAATCCGCCACGGCGCCATACTTTTTGCTGTGGACGCAGCACAATCGAAGTCTGCAGAACTGGCGTTGAGGCTTCTCGATCGGATTGCGCCGACTACCCAAGATGAGGACCTTGTGGATGTGGTTTCATGGCTCAAGCAGGATTTGCGGAAATCCGGCTTTGTATCGCTCTATTGAATAGTTCCTAGCGAAAAAAGGAATCATTAGCTTCTGCAAACAGTGCGCCGCCTTTGGTTTCCAGGATTAAGCATGAGGTAAAAATGGAATCGGTATTCGTGGTTCAGCATTTACATTTGCTTCCCAGTGGAGAGGAATGCGTCTGCTTCATCGGCGTTTATCGGACGAAGGATGCAGCGAAGGCTGCGATACAACGTCTGAGTGTTCAACCCGGCTTTTGCAAGTATCCTCAGATCATCGATCCAATACAGACTGATGAAGAACAAGGGTTCTATATTGATAAATACGAGCTGGATAAAGACCATTGGACGGAAGGCTTCGTAACGATGGAGGGAGATGAGGAATATCCAGAGCAAGATTGATCGCAGCCGCGATCAAGTCGGCAATTATACCGGTACAGTTATTGGGAACACGCAGCCGATGTGATTCATATAATTTCATGAAACACTCCCATGCAATTTTGGGGAGATGCCATTCTGATCTGGATTTTTTGGGATATAGCAAAAATTTATGCAGTTGTGTCGGTAGCGGTTGGGTCCCCCTCACAGCGGTGGCGGGGGCGAGGGTCAGACCCTACCCGGGGGTGCTTTGACTTTGCCCATGACTTTGCCCGCGGCGTTCAAAAAGCACCATGATTCACCCTATTCCACCCAACCTTGAGGATTATGTATCTATTTGATAAGTCAAGCAGTTGCAGCAATTATAGGTAGTGTCAGATCGGACTTAAAATCCTGGGCCTGGCAACGGGCGTGAGGGTTCAATTCCCTCCCTCGGCACTATGTTTACAATGACTTACAGCCACTCAATTTTTTGAAGATCAGTCAAAATGGCATGACTTTGCCCATAACTTTGCCCGTCGCTTGAAATTCCAGCCGAATCTGCCGCAGGAAACCGTCACAAATTAAGATGCCATTGATCATAGATTCAATCGACGTTCGCAGCATACAAACGGTGAGAAAAGATTATTACATGGAAGTCGAGACAGAATATTTTAGGCAGAGCTGGCTATGCCAAAGTATTTGTGCGAGAACCTGAGTGGAACTAGTGTGGAGAGACAATCCATTCCGCCGCCTGAGCTAACCTTCTGCGAATGGATTTGGGTTTTTCGCCGAAGACCAAGGCATGTGCAGGTTCCTCAGGCAGTGGGTCTCTTGCTATGCCCTGTCCACAGTCGCGCACAAGTCCCGCTGTTAGAGAAACCATTGAAAAGCCTTCGTAATTTTCCAGAGCTGTAGATGGATTCCGATTCTCTTCGGCAAGAATAACAGACATTGGACTGCCATTAGAACCATTATCGAAAGCAGCCGAGGAGGGTCTATAGGATTTTAAATTGTTATCGTAGACTATATGGTTAGGGTGAATTCTTCGCCAAAGGTTATTGTCGTCGCTGATTGTAGAATCGTCATGATAGCTCGCGTTCTCCATCTATCATGACCGATTGTTTTGTTCGCTGCTATTAGAGATAAGTGGTTCAAATATAGTGGGAAGAATGTCATCCCACAAATTTATTTCTCTTTCCCAATCCGCTCCGGTTTCAACATTCACAAACGAAACAACTGGTTTCCCAGATGGCGGAATTTCAATCTCAAGGTCAATTCCAGATTGATGCCATTCAAGCTGAAAACCTCCTCCTACTGTGGGAACCACAAACGGGATTGGCACATCAAAAAGCATCCTTTGAATGCTTTGAGCGAGGAGAATCACTAGTGTTTTTACCGAATTAGGACTTATCTGCTTGGCGTCGTAGGAATCCCAGCTTTCTGGCAGCCGTAGAAGTTTTTCTATAGAGTTGAGAACAAAAAGGCCCCATTCGGGTATAGTGACGGGTGAAACTGTTTGCACAGTTTCGGCTTCCATTATCGATCCTGATCCCATACACAAAAAAATGCTTTGATTCGAGAGTAGCCACCCCTCTTTAGCAATTTGGCCAGGGTTTCTCGAAATTAGCTTAAGCCGACTTGGCTGAGAAACCACAGCGGATATAGGTTCGCCCCACGTAATAACATCGTTTTGTGATAATAAGCTACCTTGCATCTTGTCTTCCCCAAATACCGTGCATTAGTTCGGTAGTTATGGATGTGAATCCTTGGACGATCCAGATGTGGCCGCGTTCAAAAAATGCCAGGGCACTTTCAATGTCATCGCCAACTTCTTTGCCGCGAGCAATTAGTGTGAGCATGAAGATTGGCTTATTGTCCTTCCTTCGGTAGGCTGGCTGAAGACTTACATGCAGCCTTCCTATGGGATTTCCCTGATCATTTGGGATGACATACCGCACTGAAAAGCCCATCTCCTCTGGTTCCGGCAAAAAGGATTGATTTTCATTGGAATTCCAAAGAGATGAGATTTTGTGAAGCTCTCCAGGACGATTCCATCCCTCTCCCGGAACAATATGATTAACATATGTAACTTCACATTGGTTTATTTGGAGCGTTCCTAATCCCTCTCTT
>JAHFUH010000345.1:4496-6127 GCA_023265215.1 Acidobacteriota bacterium | reverse complement strand
ATGACGATACGGTATTGGATCAGCTGGAGCTGGGGAGATGAGCGATAAAAAGCGCCCGGGGGAAGAAGTCTTGGATCACCTGAAATTCTATAAGAGCCTTGGCGTTGAGTGGGTCAAAGCGCCGCCTGCCAAGCCTGCAAAACGGGCCGCTTTGCCGGTCGCCGCTCCAAAGAGCGCTCCGAAAGCTGCAGTCCCGGAAACAAAAACATTTTCCACTATGCGGGAATCCCTGCCGTCCAGCAAGGAATCTCTGGAAGAGATTCGCGGCGATTTAGGAGATTGCCGCAGGTGCAAGCTGGCCGGAGGACGCACAAATATTGTTTTCGGTTTCGGGAACCCCAAGGCCGAACTGATGTTTGTCGGGGAAGCGCCCGGGGCGGATGAAGACGAACAGGGATTGCCCTTCGTGGGGCGCGCGGGCCAGCTTCTGACCAAGATCATAGAAGCGATTGAAATGAGCAGACAGGATGTTTATATCTGCAATATCCTCAAATGCCGCCCTCCCGGAAATCGCAACCCGGAGACCGACGAGATCGCTTCATGCGAGCCATTTCTGTTCCGTCAGATTGCCTCCGTGAAACCTAAAGTGATATGTGCGCTGGGGACTTTCAGCTCCCAGACCCTGCTGCGCACGACGGAACCTATCTCAAAGCTGCGCGGCCGGCTGCTCGACTATCGAGGCATCAAATTGATGGCGACCTTTCATCCCGCATATCTGCTGAGAAATCCTAACGAGAAGCGAAAAGTGTGGGAAGATGTGCAGACTATCAGGGACTACCTTCGCTCACTAAAACATTGACGATTTACGATTGACGATTGCAAAAAATCGTTTTCAATTGCCCGAAGGTGGGTGCCAATCGTCAATCGTCAATCTAAAATCGTAAATATGTTTATTGATGTGGCGATTCCGGTTGGAATTCGCAAAACCTTCGCATATTCGGTTCCATCGGAACTCAGGGACAGAATTGCCTTGGGAATGCGGGTTTTGGCTCCTTTTGGCAAGAAGCTGGTGACCGGATATATTGTGGGTTTTTTGAACCGGGAGCCGTTGGGCGAGTTCAAGGTGCGGCCGATCCGGCAACTGTTTGATTCAGACCCCGTCATTTCAGTCCCTCTGGTCGAAACAGCTCTTTGGGTGGCGAATTATTATTTTGCCCCTCCGGGCGAAGTATTCCGAGCGATTTTCCCTGCCGGGACTCAGGTCTCCGCGGAGAGAAAAATTTCGCTTGCGCCCAGAGCTGCAACTCTTCTCAGCGGCGGACTCAGGCCGGCGGGATTGCAGCCTCAGGAAGACGCTATTCTCGATATTCTTTCTAACGAAACCTCAATGACTGTGAGAGATTTGTGCGCCCGCCCTGGTTTGCGCGGCGCGGAATCGTGGATTGAATCGCTCGCTGCGGCGCACTTGATTGATATGGACATTTCGGTGGATCCGCCCAGAGTCAAAACAAAAGAACAGCTTGGAATTCGGATTTTGGATGTAGCTCGGGATGGAATTGAAGAACTCACACCGGCGCAGAAAAAGCTATGCTCTGCGCTGTCGCCTGGAGCGGCGCCTGTTTCCCTGCAGGAATTATTGCGCTCGTGCAAGGTCGCCTACAGCACTGCCCGGACGCTGGAACGAAAGGCTC
>JAHFUH010000345.1:0-4486 GCA_023265215.1 Acidobacteriota bacterium | reverse complement strand
TTGCCCCTTTGCGCATTAATCGTGCGCCGGCTGATCTGGCGAAAACCGGGTACCAGAGCAACCTGACCCTTACCCCATCTCAGCAGGATCTGGTCGATCGGCTTTCACAAGGGCTCCGGCAATTGAAAGAGATGCGCTGCCTCGTTTATGGCGTTACCGGCAGCGGAAAAACGGAAGTGTATCTCCGGCTGATATCTGAGGCTCTCAAAATGGGAGGAACCGCTCTGTTCCTTGTCCCGGAAATTGGATTGACTCCGCTGCTCAGCCGTTTGGTCGTTTCCCGCTTTCCGGGACTGGTGTCTCTGCTGCACAGCGGGATGTCGGCCGGCGAACGATACGACCAATGGCGCTTGATTCACGAAGGGCATTCGAAGGTTGTGGTTGGTACCCGGTCCGCAGTATTTGCGCCCCTGAATGATTTGCGCATTGTCATTATTGATGAGGAGCAGGACTCCTCGTACAAACAGGACGAATCGCCCTGCTATCATGCAAGGGAAGTCGCCTGGCATCGCGTGCAACAGTCCAAAGGGATTTTGTTGCTGGGGTCGGCAACTCCTTCTATCGAGTCTTACTACACAGCTGCCGAACAATCCGATGTGCCCTCTTTCTGCCTTCCGGAACGGGTGGAGTCGAGACCATTGCCGGAGGTCACGATCGTGGACATGGGACTTGAGCTAAAAAGGCAGGGCAAATACACGATCGTCTCAGCCGCTCTTCAGAAGGAGCTTGAAAATTGCATGGAGCGCGGTGAGCAGGCTATTGTTCTGCTGAACCGTCGCGGATACTCGCGGACCCTGCTCTGCCGCAGCTGCGGGCATGTGTTCACCTGCCCGGATTGCAGCGTAAGCATGACGTATCATCAGCAGGAGAACCGGCTGGCCTGCCACTATTGTGGCCAGGAGAGCGGGATTCCGCAAGCATGTGCCAATTGCGGCGGCCCATATATACATTTTTCGGGTGTAGGGACAGAACAGCTTGAATCCATAATCCGGTCGCTTCTCCCAAATGCGCGGATTGCGCGTCTGGACCGTGACGCTGTGAGGCGGCGCGGAGTCATGCGCACAACTCTTTTCAGCTTCGCCGAGCGCGAACTGGACGTTCTGGTTGGGACACAGATGCTGGCCAAAGGGCATGATTTCCCGTATGTTACCATGGTGGGCGTTATCGCCGCAGATGCGGGCCTTTCTTTTCCCGATTTTAGAGCCGCAGAACGGGCGTTTCAGCTGCTGATTCAAGTGGCAGGGCGGGCGGGCCGCGGCTGCGCCCCGGGGCATGTCGTCATTCAATCCTACTATCCCGATCACTACGCGCTGCAGTTTGCCCAAAAACAGGATTACGAAGGATTCTACCGGAGAGAAATCGATTTCCGGAAAATGATGGGTTATCCGCCATTTCGCAATCTCGTCCAGATCCTGATCGCAGATCCCGATCAATTGAAAGCAGCGCGCGCCGCGGAAAAGATTGCAGGTGCGCTCAAGCTGCGCATCAATCGAACGGCCGCAGGCGCCGGGCCCGTTGTCCTGGGACCCGCGAGCGCGCCTTTGGAAAAGCTCCGAGGCAATTATCGAATGCAGATTCTTGTGAAATGCCCGCCCGGCTATAGCGTAATCCCGGCCCTTCAGGATTGCTTTGCGGATCTCAACCGGCAGAAGATATCCGCAGCCAGGATTCATGTAGACGTGGATCCCCTGTCCCTGCTTTGAAGTCTTTGGAAGCCTCCGCCCCCTGCTGTAAAATGAATATTTGCGGAGGTTGTTTCTCATTCGTAAATCGTCAATCGTCAATCGTAAATCGTAAATGAAATGGGTCATCATCACTCACACAGCACGAAACAGCTGACGCTGGCTCTTGCCATTACAGCGAGCTGGTTTGTTATTGAACTGGCCGGCGGGATATATGCCAACAGCCTGGCGTTGCTGGCAGACGCCGCTCATATGTTGACGGATCTCGCCGCCCTCGGCCTCAGCCTTTTTGCGCTGAAGATATCCACTCGCCCGGCTACACATGAGATGACCTATGGATATCTTCGGGCCGAAATTCTTGCGGCGCTGGCAAATGGAATATTCCTGGTGCTAATCGGGCTGTTTATTTTTTATGAATCCTATCAGCGATTTTTGACGCCTCCTGAAATCAAAAGTGTTCCGATGCTCATTGTTGCCGCCACTGGGCTTCTGGCTAATCTGGCCACTGCAGCGCTGCTTTATAAAAGCAGGCGCGAAAATCTGAACTTGAGAGGGGCTTTTCTCCACGTGCTTGGCGACACACTTGGATCCATAGGCGCAATTGCCGCCGGGATCATAATTCTGCTATGGCAGTGGCGCATGGCGGATCCTATCGTATCGGTTGTCGTCGGCGGGCTCGTGATATTCAGTTCCTATGAACTGGTAAAGGAAAGCGTGGATATTCTGCTCGAAGCAACGCCCGGTCATTTGAAAATCCCGCAGATTCTGAGCGATCTCGGAAGCCTTAAAAGTGTGGTGTCGGTTCACGATCTTCATGTCTGGGCAATTACCGCGGAAGTTCCGGCAATGAGCTGCCACATCGTGCTGAAAGCAGGCGAAGACGGCAGCGCAACTCTCGCGGTCCTGAGTCGGCTCATGCAGGAAAAATACGGGATCGAACATACAACCATCCAGATAGAATCTGAGAACTGGAAGCAGAATTGCGAATGACTTGAGATATGTGTGGGGATAAATCAGTCGTCCCTACGGGACTTGCATTTTCTTTCCCGCCGAATCCCGGCACTGAAGTGCCGGGCTATTTTCGTAGCGTCCCTACGGGACGCATTTTCTGAATTGCAAAAGTTTCAAAAGGCTTTCGATTTAGGATTTAGCCTGGGAAGAATTGCTATTGAACGGATCGCATACTTTTGATGACTATCTGCCACAGTATCGATCATTGGGATTTTTCGTCCCGTAGGCATGCATTTTATGAATTACAGAAGTTTCAAATGGCTTTCGATTTAGGCTTTAGGCCCGGTAGGATTACTATCGAATGGGCTGCGTGCATTTGATGGCGTAATCTGCCACCGTATCGGATATTGGGTTTTGGGTCCCGTAGGGACGTTTTGAGAATAGCCCGGCACTTCAGTGCCGGGATTGAGCAATAAATGCGGATGAAGTCCCGTAGGGGCGATTGATCAAAAGGAGCGCAAATGACCAACTCCTATACATCCATTTATGTCCATACTATTTTCAGCACTCATAATCGAGAACCCCTTTTGTCCTCCGAACTGCGGGAGAGGTTATGGGCTTACATGGGTGGTATCGCTCGGGAAAACAAATTCAAGGCCATCTCTGTTGGAGGCGTAATAGATCATGCCCATATGCTGATTTCCATACCAGCCAGTATTGCGGTGGCCAAAGCTGTGCAACTTATAAAGGGTGGTTCATCAAAATGGTTGCATGAGAATTTTGGTTCGCTTCGAAAGTTTGCATGGCAGGAGGGATATGGTGCATTCAGCGTTGGAGCGTCCCAAGTGGATGAAGTAGTGCAATATATTGCGCACCAGGACGCGCATCACCGTTTGAGGAGCTTTCAAGAAGAATACTTATATTTTTTAAAGCAATACAATATTGCATATGATGAGAGATATGTGTGGGGATAAATCAGTCGTCCCTACGGGACTTGCATCTTCCTTCCCGCCGAATCCCGGCACTGAAGTGCCGGGCTATTTTCGTAGCGTCCCTACGGGACGCACTCCAGACAAATAAGCAATCCGCCAGGACAGCATCAGGACCTGTTTATATCCCCGTCCCTGTTACCATTCGTCATTCGTATCTTGTCACTCGTCATTCCATCGCCGGCGGAGGAGGTGGAAGGTCTGCCGGCGGTTCGATGTCCGGTGGAGTTTTCGGGCCGGGATCATGCGTGCGTTTTTCAAACAGCGCCACGCCGATCGCTCCTCCCAGCGTTGCCAGAACACAGTTGGAAAAAAGAATGACTAAAAAGAGCAGGATGAGCAATATGGCGATCATACCCGGCTTCGCCAGCAGGGATGCCAATAATTGCCGGGATTCCGGCGTGATATTAGGCGCTTGATCGAAGGCTTTGCTGATCTGATCTGCCAGCGGCACTTTGCTTATCAGCAGCCTGGGCGTCGAAAACAACGCAACGACAATAGTGCCGATAGCTCCGGAAACACAACCCAATGCTGCGCCGCGCCCAAGAGTGACGGCAGCTTTGGATTCACGGACGTACACGTATGCCGCGAGCACGCCTCCCCCGATAATCCAGAGGCAGCAACAGCAGCTTATTAAGGGCAGGGAAGACAAAAGAGAAGAAAGAACTCCCAAAAGTATTCCGCCGATTAGAGCCGGTTTCAGCATTCCTTCTTCATTCATGTAAGGCCTCCCTCGATATCCATAGTGCGGATAAAAATCGGCGCCAGGAAAATTCGTTCAGAAATTCCGCAACGCCACGCAAAAGAATTTGAGACGACAGAAATCCAAATTGCAGTCCCGTAATGAAACGACTTGCAGGCGTG
>JAHFUH010000344.1 GCA_023265215.1 Acidobacteriota bacterium | reverse complement strand
GTATTCAGACGGTGTCATCTGTGACCAACCAAAGTTTGTACAAATTGCTCATCGCATTCAAGGCGCGTACTGGTTATGGCGTCCTGTGCAATACCTCGCTGAACTTCAAGGGTAGAGGATTTATAAATAAGATAGATGATCTTTCATCATATGTCGTAAAGCATAATTTGGATGGCTTTGTGGTTGAAGGGCGAAGTTATATTTTGAAGTCGTCAAGGAATTATCAAGCGTACTTAAGTACGCCAAACCTGTAGAAAAAAAAGCCAGCGATATTCTGCTGGCTTTGAAATAAACTATTCCGGCTATGTCCGGAAACATGATTGACGCAGAGAACCGTTAGGTCCCTTGGCCACCATTTTTCTGATTTTAGCGATGGTCTTTCCGGCCCGGTGCCGCATTGTGCTGTTCGGCAAATGCAATGCTTTGCACTTGTCCTGGAGCCGTAGGTTTGGTGTGAAATACATATCAAGCAACTGCTGGTCTTTTGTCGGAAGCTTAGCGATTGCCTCAGACACGCGATCAAGCAGAATGTCGCGCTCCCACTCCCTTTCCGGTTCACAAATCGCCTCTGGCAAACTGGAACGATATTCAAGCCAGCGACCTTTGCTTAGATGCTGCAGAGCAAGCGACTTGAGGGTGACACAAAAGTATTTTGTACCCGCTTGGGGATACTCGAATATCGCCGCTGATCCCAAAAACTTCAGGCAAGCTTCTTGAAAGATATCTTCGGCGATATCGGGGTTGGATATTAAACGGTGTATCCGCCAGAGAAAAAAGCGGCGGAATTTCCAGAATTCATGGAGAAGGCCGATTTTAGACAGACCTTCCCCTTTATATGTGTCGTTCACATCAATTTCCTCCTTGGATTTTGGGATTTTTAGGAAATGGCTGGATTGGCCGAAGGAGCGGAGCAAGCTAAAGTAGCGTTTGTTTTTTCAACGTCTTTGATGCAGACGGGCAGATAATCGCACCATGAGCACCATTTGCCCGGACGTTTGTAAAAGCGTCCGGAAACAATCTCCCGGGCGAGATGATCAACTTTGGCCAGGAATTCCATGACTTCGTCGGCTGTGCGATTGGCTTTGTGCCATTCAATTTTTGGCTTTTGGGTTTTGACAAAGACACAGAGCGCCGAGTTTTCCGCTGTCGGCTCGGCCAGCTGATATGCGGAGAGCTGATCGGACAAAAGCACTTCGTGCTGTTGATAGGCAGAGGCCGAGGTTTTAAAATCAACCACGGTTCTCTTTCCGTCCAAGTCGGCAATCAGGTCGATAATGCCGACGAACGACAGGTCCATTCCGGTAATCTTGAGTTCGAAGGCTTTTTCCGAAGCCTCTATTCTCCCTAGCCGGGACAATTCCTTTTGAAGAAATTCTTCAAGCAGTCCTCGACCAACCGATTCGAGCTTTGTCCAAGATTCGGTTTTGGCGTAATCGAGCGGGGCATCCTTTAAGGCATTCCAATGGTCCTGGAAAAACTTCAAAGGATCGCCTTGAGCGCCAAACATGTGCGCGAGAGACTGATGCATGACTTGGCCAAATACGAGGTTGGCTGGTGAGACCTTGGGTCTCAGGTTTTCGACGTAATACAGCCAGTATTGTTCGGGACATTGCAGGTAACGGCTGATCCGGGAGTACGAGAGGTATGGGGTGTGATTGCTCACAGACCTTTCTTTTTCGTACGCTATCTCCTTGGCGATCATGCCCGCTCCTTCCCATGGCTTTGGTGGCCATTTAAGGGAGAAACACGATCAACATTGAGATATTTGCCGTCTTCGCTCGGTTTGGTGGTAATCCGGCAAGGAATGTTTAATTCCACTCTCTCGTCGATGTGCTCCACCAGACCGGGAAAACCGGCGGCAGAGATGGCCTCAGCCAATTGCTTTTGATTGCCAAAAAGCTTGAGCGTATTGCCGCCCGCCTCGACATTGATAAACAGCCGTCGGCCCCATTTGGTGTTCATACCGGCAATGCTAAGCATTTTGGCCGGCATGCCGCCGTTGGATGCGCTGGTATGCGTTTCCGGCTTGTCGCTGTTTTTGCTGCCATTGCCGAGAAAGCTTTTAATAATCTCGGATTGAATCTTCAGCACATTGAGCGCCCGAGATTTGATTTCTCCTTCGGGCATCTCTTCCACAGAGCTGGAAAACTCAATAGAAAGAGAATCGATTCGGCCATCCGGACTCACGCTGCGTTTAAGCAACATTTGAGGCTGACCTTTAGATGGCGCGGTATTTTCTTTCTGTGGAGGAAGGTTTTCGTTTTGTATGGCCAGTCTTTCTTCCTCTTCAGGAGATCCGGACTGATTTTTTTGCCCATTGGACCCATTGAACTGATCAAGCACCACTTTGATGTGCTTGCAATGCCAATTCAGATTGCCCGCATGATGCTCAAAGTCCGGACAGGTGCACAGAGGTGCTTCCGGACTGCCGCTGACGATATACGAGTTCAGCGGGTTAGCCGGGGAATACACCCGGAAGCCTTCATCGACGCGAGAAATAATCAGGGTTTCGTTTGGAATCCCTTCCTGCTTTTTTTCAGACCATTTCATATTCATCACTGCACTTCTCCTTTCTGAAGTTGTCAAAGAACAAACTGTTCTCCAGCTTAAAGGAGGCTCAAATTTGCAAAAGGCAGAGAAATATGCCGGTGCCGACCAGAATTTCACGCTTGTTGAAAATCATCAGAACGGAAAAATGAGGGAATGGCCACCCAATCCAACAACCGGATCAATTACTTCGCCCGCGCCAATTACCGCAACGACAGGCGGATCTTTGGCATCAAGCAGGCTGACCGACGCAGCCATATGTACCTAATCGGGAAAACCGGGACGGGAAAAACGACATTGCTGGAGAGAATGATAGAACAGGATATTGCCTCTGGAGCAGGATTGGTGCTCCTCGATCCTCATGGAGATCTGGTTGAACGGCTGATTGAAATAGTTCCAGAAAATAGAAAAAGCGACCTTATTTATTTCAATGTGCCTGATACAACTAATCCTTTGGGGTTTAACCCGCTGCAAAACATAATTCCGGCCAAACGGCCACTAGCTGCATCCGGACTCTTGGAGGCTTTCAAAAAGATCTGGGCGGAATCATGGGGGCCGAGACTGGAACACATTTTGCGGAATGCACTGATTGCCCTGCTTGACCAGCCGGAAGTGAATCTCGGCGACATACTTCGACTTTTGGACGACTCTGAATACCGAAAAAACGCCGCCTTGAATGTTGTCAACGCGCAAGTACGGCATTTTTGGTTGCATGAATATTCTGGTTATCCGGCCCACTTTCGCGCTGAAGCAATCGCCCCTATTCAAAACAAAGTGGGAGCATTCCTCTCAAATCCCGTGCTCCACGGGATTCTGACAAGAGCCAAAAGTGACTTTGATCTTCGACAAGTAATGGATCAGGGAAAAATCCTGCTGGTCAATCTGGCCAAAGGAAAAATTGGAGAAGACAGCGCCGCACTGCTTGGAGCCATTTTGGTCTCCAAGATCGGGCAAACGGCTCTAAGCCGGGCGGATATGCCGGAATCCAATCGCCGGGATTTTTTCGTTTTCCTGGATGAGTTTCAGAATTTTATGACTCTCAGTTTTGCCGGCATGCTTTCGGAGTTGAGAAAGTACCGGGTTAATTTGTTACTGGCACATCAATATCTTTCTCAACTTGATCTGCAGATCCGCGATGCAATCATCGGCAATGTCGGCACAATTATTTCATTTCGGTTGGGTCTGACCGATGCCGAGATTTTGGAGAAGGAATTTTATCCGGAGTTTGAGGCTGCAGATCTCATCAACCTGCCCAATTACAGCATCTATTTAAAACTCATGATCGACGGCGTGGTTTCAAAACCATTCAGCGCTGAAACATTGAGTTAAAAAAATATTTTCATTTTTTTGAAATAAAATGGCTCATTGCGAAACAATATCCGGGAGGAGATATTATGCGCCAATACGCTTGGCTGGAAACCCATAGAGGAATGTGGTACATGGTCACTGATATAGCGAGCAAAACCGCAAACTCAAATCGGATGTGGATTGACAAAAACACGGCTATATCGGAATTAAGTGAGGAAGGCTGGGAAATATCCGGTCAATATCCAAACCAACTCTCTCAAAAGCTGAACCTCGGAAACAAGTATCGCGGATTTGGCCTAATCCGTACCGTCCATTAGAATGTTGGGCACAAGGGCCAATCGCCATTAACTCCGCGGAGCCGATAATTGCTTGCATCAGTCAGATTTGTTCAGCATTCCATTCTGAGTTGTCCACTTATTCCGGAGAGGAAATGATATCGTCCACATCCGTCTATCTGGTTCTTTAATTACGCCATATGAGAATTGCTGATTCGTCGCTTCGCTCCGTGGATGGACAACTCACTCCGGACTGAGTGGACAAATCGAAGATCCTCGGCCTAACGAGAAATGACCCATTTATGCTCAGATAAAGTGCCCCCACTGAGAACGCGATTTAGAATAGCATTCAGAATGCAATTCGGAAGCAGCGACGAACATCATCCACGCCAAAGGCGTGAAATGCTTGGCGCACGCCAAACAATCGGGTCGTTTGACCCGAAACGAGATGGAATATTCTTCGTCAATGCTGCAGGTTGCTGGATATGACCACTTTTTCAGCAGTGTCGGTTTTATGTGAGCGGCGAAAGCGCGGCGGCAGGCTTCGCAATATTGCCAACAACCGCAGTTTAGTATGACGACCATCCTCCATCTCGGCGGCCATACACCTGAGCCTATCCCTAAGGTTCTTGAGAGATAACGTTTTCAGAGTTGCCTCAGCGTCGGCTCGCACCTTAGCATCCGGATCGGATTTGAGCTTTGTAACAACAGCGATGTCGCTTTTGTCACCTAGCAAAGCTATCAATTCGCAAGCTTTTGCGCGTACCGATGATTCTTTATCTTCTGTTAGTGCCCGCGCCCTCTTAACCGCTGCTTGCTTAGATTCGCCTCTCAGCAATCCTGCAAGAAATTGTAGTGTGACCAAAGCGGATGCTTTCATATTGTTATCTAAGAGTTCCAATGCCTTTTGAGCCAAAGCTTGCGCCAATGCTTCCTGCTCTAGAAACATATCTCCTAATCCGAGCACGCGCCCTATAGCTCCAAGAACGAATTCCTGCTCGGCCGCATCTCCGCGTCCTTCCAACCTCTTGAGTCCTTTCTGGACAGCCTGTATGGTCACTTCTTTACTCAACCGGCCGCCAAGCGACTCAAGTGTTGCAAAAGCTCTCAACCTCTCCTTCTGGGCTTCATGATCAAGTTTCTCCACTATCCATTCTGCATTCCTTCCTAGTTCGCCATTCCGCCCGTCTAAAACAGCAGCTCCGCCCATTGAAAGGATCAAATTGCGCACACTCTCTTGCAGAAAGCCATGTGAACTCAGCACCAATGCTGCGGCTCTGCCTTGTATCCTCTGAATTACTGCTGGATCCAGCTGTCGATTCTTGAGCCTTATAATTTCCGCTAACAATCCGACTGAAGCAGCTTGAACAGAGTTGTTGGAGTATTCCGTCAGCCATAATACACGTCTTATAACGTGCTTGAGAGTTTCGTTATCCAGACGCCAGATGCATTTTTCGAGAGTAATGAGTGCGCTTTTCTTAACCCTGGCATCTCTATCAAACAGAGCGGCAGTGGTACTGTTTATATATCCCTCCAGTGCTATGGAATTCGGATCTCCCGTCGAGGCTATCAGTTTTTCCATTGTGATCAATGCACTTGATCTCGCTTCAGGATCACCGTTAGCTATGAGCTCCTTCGAGGCGCGCCAAGCTTGATTGACAGCCCCCTGATCAAGTATGTGACGTTCCGCCAGTACTCCTAATGTTCCTATTATTGTTGTCAGAACCCTTACATCCTGAGACTTCAACAGGTCCAGCGCTCTTCTCTTAGCCTTTTCTATCATGCTTCTGTCGAAAATTATCTTTTTCGCTAGCGTCTCGAACAGCCTGAATGCGCTCATCTGTATGCTGACGCCCTCATCTTCCAAAAGTTGAGTGAGTAGTTTAACAGCTTGGGTTATTGTGCCTTCGTTTTCTCCCAACTGAATCAATGTGTCGAGTGTCTCAGTCGCCCTCATTCTGACTTCCGCATCATTGTCATTCTGTAACAATTCCAATGTCCTGGC
>JAHFUH010000343.1 GCA_023265215.1 Acidobacteriota bacterium | reverse complement strand
CCTTTCAAGGTTATTAGCTTTGATGTAAAGCTTTCCATGGTGACAAGCGGCTATATGGCCGCCATAGGATCGGTTTTGACGGAAGCCCATCTCAGTTCAGTGCCGATTTCATCCTTCAGGCATGACCACATACTTGTACCCAAGGCGGACTTGCCACATACAGTTCGCGTATTGAGAGATTTCTTGGACGGCTGCAAAAAGAAGGCAGGCGGCACCCAAAAGAATCAGATCTAGGCGCCTGCCACCTTATTCCGGCGGCATTTCCCATCGATTGAGAAAATCCATCAGGAAATTCTCCGAGCCGGCACCGTTGGCGCGCTGCAGCAAATCCTCTCTTGCTGCGGAAGCAGCGGCGTCGTAGCCATTCTTGTCCAACTTGCCGCGCATCAGCTCAACTCGCAGAAAAAGCAAATATGTCTGCAGGACGTCCGTTATGCAGTACTGATTGATTTCTTTCAGCCGTCCCTGCCGGAAGAGATATTCCACGTCATCTCCCGCTATCGTATATTTGCCGGGCAGCCCGATCAATTTGGCCAGGACGTTCAGCGAACTCTTCCGCGCCGCGGCTCCAAAATTGGAAAGGAAATCGCACAAATCAATGTGATAGATATCGCTGTAGCGGCTGCCACGGTAGGTATTTTTATTCTGACCGGTTGCAAAATAACGCGGCAACGGCAGCCCGTGTTTCAATGCCCGCGTCTCCAGCACCGGCAAATCAAAACCGCGTCCATTGAATGTTACCAGAGTTTGAACACTTTCAAACAGCTGCCAGAAGCGGGCAACCAGTTCTGCCTCTTGAAAGCGGTCTGCCCCGTAGCATCCCAGCGCCCGGATCCGATAATTTTCATCTGCCTGCAAAGTCGCGATCGAGATTGGAACGTGAAACGGTATCGGAAAAAAATCGCTCTGCTGTCCGCTTCGCTCCAGTATCTGATCCCGCGCCGTGTCATATGCCTGATCGAGCGTGAGAGTGTTTTCAGGATCGTAAACGAGCTTTACCAGCTCTTTGTCGACCCTCGTTTCAATGTCGAATACAAGAAAATTTATCATGGCTGCAACCAATGCGGGCGTGGCGATCTTCATTGTGGCCGAGAAATCGTCTCCAGTGCAAATAAAAACGCTAGGGATTTCGCCGATTTCACAGCTCCCAAAATTATTCATAAAAAATATGTGCGGCAATTTTTTTGCCGTGTTTGTCCGCATCATCGCAAGCCATTGCGATAGAAAGAGGTTAGACGGCCGCCTCGTCGCAATATCTTGTGGTGATGGAAATACTCGGGTACCATATGTTGTGATTTTGATTGACAGGATAGCCGGAATTCAGGTAAAAAGCCGGGCACATTCGAAATTTTTAACCAGCTGAGATGCCTCCGGATTCCCGAGGCAGGATCTCTGAATTTTCATAAGGAGCAGGTGGTTCGAGAAGATTAAAATAGGCCGGAGTTCCCTTTATCGTACTGATCTTCTTTACTGTTCCCTTTAGGAGGAGTTCTGATGAGTAGCAATAAGACATTGCCCATGGAAAATATCGCTTCTGTTGCGGTGGCCGCCGGACAACAGAAGACCGACAGCGGGATTGAGTTCCATCGTCATTTTACCCGCGAGGGCGTAAACCCCTACGATGAAATTACCTGGGAAATTCGTACCGCTTTGATAGCAAATGAGAAGGGCGAGGCTTTATTTCACCAGGATGCCGTTGAAATTCCCAAGTGCTGGTCTCAGACAGCGGCAAACATTGTAGTGTCGAAATATTTCCACGGACAAATCGGAACTCCACAAAGAGAACAAAGTGTTCGTCAGCTGGTGGATCGCGTTGTTCGCACTTTGAAGGAATGGGGAGTCCAGTGCGGCTATTTTTCTTCTTCGGCCGATGCGCTGGTTTTTCAGGATGAATTGGCTTTCCTGCTTTTGAATCAATACGCGTCCTTCAATTCTCCGGTATGGTTTAACTGTGGAATCGAGCCTAATCCCCAGTGCTCCGCGTGTTTCATCAACTCGGTTGAGGATACGATGGATTCCATTCTCCAGCTTGCGCGAACGGAGGGGCGGCTTTTCAAATACGGTTCGGGAACGGGAACTAATTTTTCGCCGCTCCGGTCCTCGCGAGCCAAGCTTTCAGGGGGAGGAATCGCATCAGGTCCCGTCAGCTTCATGAAAGGGTTCGACGCTTTTGCCGGCGTGATAAAGAGCGGTGGCAAAACCCGTCGGGCTGCGAAAATGGTGATTCTGAACATCGATCATCCGGATATCGTGGACTTCATCGAGTGCAAGGCGAAGGAAGAGAAAAAGGCCTGGACACTGTTGGACGCGGGATACGACGGCGCAGTAGATGGCGAAGCGTATGGAAGCATCTTTTTTCAGAATGCCAACAACAGCGTCCGCGTCACAGACGAGTTCATGAAGCAGGTGGAACAAAACGGAACGTGGGTGACTCGGGAGCGGCCGACGGGGCAGGTGGTGGATGCTTTTCCCGCCCGGGATTTAATGCGCAAAATTGCCGAGTCCTGCCATGTATGCGGAGATCCCGGGATGCAGTACGACTCCACGATAAACAAGTGGCACACATGCAAGAACACCGCCCGGATAAACGCTTCCAATCCCTGCTCTGAATACATGTTCCTGGATGATTCCGCATGCAATCTGGCTTCTTTCAACCTGATGAAATTCCTCAACGCTGAAGGCAGCTTCGATGTAGACGGATTCCGCAAAGCCGTCGATGTGATGATCACAGCCCAGGAAATTATTGTGGACAATGCCAGCTATCCCACCGAGCAGATTGGCAAGAACAGCCGTGAATACCGCCCGCTCGGCCTTGGCTATGCCAATCTTGGAGCTTTACTGATGTACAGCGGCTTGGCTTATGACAGCGATGAAGGGAGAGCTTTCGCCGCCGCCATCACGGCTGTTATGACAGGGGAATCCTATCTGCAATCCGCGCGCATTTCGGCTAAGCTCGGTCCTTTCGCCGGATTTGCCGCAAACCGTGAGCCTTTCCTGGAAGTCATGCGCATGCACCGGGCTGCAATGCAGAACATCAATACCGGTTATGTGCCCCAGAATCTGATGGCATCGGCGCAGGAATGCTGGGACCTGGCAGTGCTCGAAGGAACCGTTCACGGGTTCAGGAATGCGCAGGCTTCCGTGCTGGCGCCCACCGGCACTATAGGGTTTATGATGGATTGCGATACGACAGGAGTGGAACCCGATCTTGCGTTGGTAAAATTCAAGAAGATGGTCGGCGGCGGAGTGATGAAAATCGTCAACAACACGGTCCAATCCGCGCTTGCAAAACTGCAATACACTCAGGATGAAATCAGGGACATCACCAGGTATATCGATGAAAACGGCACTATTGAAGGAGCTCCTTTCATTAAACCGGAGCACCTGCCTGTTTTTGATTGCGCTTTCAAACCGCAGCGCGGAACCCGCTCGATCGATCACATGGGTCATATCAAGATGATGGGTGCAGTCCAGCCGTTTATTTCGGGCGCCATTTCCAAGACCGTTAACGTGCCCGAAAATATTACAGTGGAACAGATCGCCGATCTTTACACCCAAGCCTGGAAAATGGGTGTCAAGTCCATTGCCATATATCGCGACAATTCAAAGCGAACTCAGCCGCTCAACACCACGCAGGGTGCTCAAGCAAAGGAAGTGGAATTCAAGCCGGTTCGACGCAAACTCCCCTCGGTGCGAAGGGCAATCACTCACAAATTCAGCATTGGCGGGCATGAAGGCTACATAACCGTGGGAATGTATGATGACGGGCAGCCCGGTGAAATTTTCCTGGTGATGGCCAAGGAGGGGAGCGCTATTTCAGGTTTGATGGATTCCTTCGCTACCGCGATCTCTCTCGCGCTTCAATACGGCGTTCCGATGAAAGTTTTGATCGACAAATTTTCCCATGTTCGTTTCGAGCCTTCCGGCCACACAGGAAATCCGGAAGTGCCGTTTGCAAAATCCATTGTGGATTACATATTCCGCTGGCTGGCCTCCAAGTTCCTGAGCCCGGAAGAGCAGATCCAGACAGGGGTTCACGTTATAAACAAGCCCGATTCGCATGCCCCTGATCATCATGCAGCCCTAAATTCTGCGCCTGCGCCGCTGAATGATTTGAAGTCAATGTACGCTCTGGACGATGCCCCCACTTGTGCCGGTTGCGGGAGCATCATGGTGCGAAACGGGTCCTGTTACAAATGCATGAATTGCGGCGAAACGAGCGGCTGTTCGTAAATTCGAACACCTGCCTATCCGGTTGACTCCACATGGTTCGGGTGTGCGAGTACGCACTAACACTCAACGCAAAGGCGCAAAGAGGCCAGGGCGCGATGATCGGGACGCGTACTTTGCGTCCTGGCAACTTTGCGTTAAACAAATGCACCTTGGTGCCCAGAAACCTCGTCATGGAGTCAACTGGCTAAGTCTCTAAAGCACTACCCTGAGTTTCCCGAAAAGCATATTATGAAATTCAGGGGGATTGATGCGCAAAAGTGGAATCTTGCTTCACCCCACTTCGCTGCCGGGCGAATGGGGTATCGGAGATCTCGGCCGGCACGCTTATCATTTCGTTGATTTCCTCGCGGAAAGCGGTCAGCAGCTTTGGCAGGTGCTTCCCCTGAGCCCCCCGGGCGTTGGCTATTCCCCTTATCAAGCTTATTCCAGCATGGCCGGAAACCCGCTGCTGATAAGCCTCCAGACGCTTGTCGATCAAGGCTGGCTTTCCGCCGAAGATTTAAAAGGGCCCGAATTTCCCGATTCCACCGTCGATTTCGAAAAAGTCATTCCATTCAAAACAAAACTTGTCAAAAAAGCGGCAGCGGCTTTTTTCAAAAAGGATTCGGATCCTCTGAGGAATGATTTTTTTGAGTTTTGCCAACAATCAAAATATTGGCTGGATTCCTATGCGGAATTCATGGCGCTGAGAGAATTGAACAATGATTCCGCGTGGCCTTTTTGGAAACAAAAAACAGCCCGAGCACAGGACATTCTGGATGCCCAGTTCATTCAATTTGAATTCTTCCGTGAATGGGCTCGGCTGAAACGTTACTGCAACGATCGCGGAATCGAAATCATTGGCGATATCCCGATTTTCGTCGCTCACGACAGTTCGGATGTATGGGCCAATCCCGAGTTGTTCGACCTTGACGAAAAGGGCAATCCTAAAACTGCTGCAGGAGTTCCCCCGGACTACTTCAGCAAAACAGGCCAATGCTGGGGAAATCCTCTTTACCGCTGGGATGCAATGGAGCAGAGCGGGTACCGGTGGTGGATTGACAGAATCCGATCCATGTTGAACATGGTAGACATCATTAGGCTCGATCATTTCCGCGGATTTGAGAAGTATTGGGAAATTCCTGCCGGCAGCGAAACTGCGGTAAATGGAAAATGGGTAAAAGGTCCCGGCGATCGCTTTTTCGCAGTTCTTCTCGAAACGTTTGGAAAACTTCCGTTCATTGCGGAGGACTTGGGCTATATCACGGAGGAAGTGCATGAATTGCGCGACCGGTGGGAACTCCCCGGCATGCGGGTTCTGCAGTTCGCCTTTGGAGACCAGTCGCTGGAAAATCCACACAAGCCGTTCAACTTCATAAAAAACTGCATTGTCTATACCGGGACGCACGATAACGATACCAGCGCCGGTTGGTTCTCCGATGTCCATAGTCCCGAAACACGCGAAGAAAAAGAATTTGCGATTCGTTATATGGGTGGCAACCATGAGAAGCCCGTGTGGGACTTTATCCGTCTGGCGCTGTCCTCCGTGGCGGATACAGCCATCATTCCAATGCAGGATGTCCTGGAGTTGGATTCGGAAGCGCGCATGAACCTGCCGGCAACCATGGGAAATAATTGGCGCTGGAGAATGAAGGAGAATCAGTTGAACCCTGAGCTGAGTTCCCGATTGCGCCAGATGAATTCGGATTACGGCCGCCTGCTCCAGAAATAGCTATAAGTAATCCAAAAGAAGAAGCGATTTTCTCAGTACAACGACCGGTATGAGAGCATGAAGTTCAACAACATATCCTTTGATGCGGCGCTGGGAAAAACGAAAATCATCCGGATCCGGCGTTCGGCCAGCCGCGTTGTGCAACATATTATTTGCTCCTTTGCGCCTCTGCGTCTTTGCGTTATTTTTTCA
>JAHFUH010000342.1 GCA_023265215.1 Acidobacteriota bacterium | reverse complement strand
TCGGGCGGCAGTCAAACCTGATAATCGAGAGCTCTGCTATGAAAGAAACCATCAGATTTAAACTCAATGGAAAATCCACAAATCTGGAAGTCGAAGGAGACAGAAAGCTTCTGTGGGTGCTTCGCACTGACTTGGGCTTAACGGGAACAAAACACGGTTGCGGCCAGAGTTTTTGCGGCGCTTGCACGGTAGTGATCGGGAAGGAAGCGGTTCGATCCTGCATTCTACCGGTAAGAGAAGTGCGGGGAAAAGAAGTCACGACAATTGAAGGACTAGCCCAAGGCGACAACCTTCACCCGCTTCAAAAGGCGTTTGCCGAATATGGCGCTGTCCAATGCGGATTCTGTACACCCGGCATGCTTATGAATGCTTATGCCATGCTGTTGAAAAATCCGAGGCTGACACGCGAGCAGATAATTGCAGGAATGGATAACAATTTGTGCCGTTGCAGCGGTCATAAGCGAATTGTCCAGGCAATCGAAAGTGTGGCAAAAAAGAGATGAGGCGCATCATGGAAGTTCAAAAATCCAAAGCAATCGATAACTCAAAGTTAGATGATTTCGGGCGGCGCGACTTCATGAGACTTCTCGGCGGGGGAGTCATCGTATTTTTCAGCGTCGGTTCGCCGGCTTCGGCCTATCAGGGATTAGGCCAAGGCCCGCGCGGAATGGGAGGTATGCCCGGAATGGGCGGCGGCGCAGCGGATCTCAATGCCTATTTGAAAATCGGCGAAGACGGCAAAGTGACCGTATTTTCCGGCAAGATCGAGCAGGGCCAGGCGAATACAACCGCCCTGGCTCAAATGGCCGCGGAGGATCTGGGCGTTTCCCTGGATTCCATAACGATGGTGATGGGCGATACGGACCTGTGCCCGTGGGATATGGGGACTTTCGGATCGATGTCGATTCGCGTCTATGGAGCTGCACTCAGGTCCGCGGCCGCGGAGGCAAAAGGTATTCTGTTGGAAATGGCGGCGGAACAGCTGAAGACTCCGAAAACGCAGCTGAGCGTTGAAAACGGAGTGATCTTTGTCACCGCTGATAAGAAAACCCAGGTAACTTTCGCCCAGCTCGCCAAAGGGCAGAAAATCACCCGGAAACTGGACCAAAAACCTGAAGTAAAACCGGCGTCTCAATTCACCGTAATCGGCAAATCGCCAGTCCGGGTGGATGCCGGCGAGAAAGTAACCGGGAAGGCGAAGTTTTCCGGGGACATCCGGATACAAGGATTGCTTTACGCTAAACTGCTCCGTCCTCCCGCCCACGGAGCCACGCTTAAGAGCGCAGACACGTCCGCGGCTGAAAAAATTCCCGGCGTAACAATCGTCAACCAGGATGGGCTTATCGCAGTGCTCAGCGCCGATCCCGAAACTTCGGAGAAAGCACTTTCAGCCATCAAAGCCGAGTTTACCGTGCCGGAGGGAGATGTTACAAACGAGACTATTTTCGATCATCTCCTTAAGACTCCCCCAAAGCCGCAACAGACCGAGAAAAAAGGAAACCTGGCTGACGGCGAGAAATCTTCCTCCTCAGTTTTTGAGCATACCTATTTGAACGGATACGGAGCACACGCTTCTATTGAAACGCACACAGCCTGCGCTAAGCCGGATGGCGACAAAATGACTGTCTGGATTTCAACCCAGGCGCCATTCACCAATCAAGGTGAAATCGCGAGAGCGGTTGGATTCGACAGCAAGAACGTGCGCGTTATTACCCCTTTTGTTGGCGGCGGATTCGGCGGAAAGAGCTCCGCTCCCCAAGCTGCGGAGGCTGCACGACTAGCAAAGATTACAGGAAAACCGGTGCAGGTTTCTTACAGCCGCGCGGAAGAGTTCTTTTACGACGGCTACAGGCCTGCAGCCATTGTGAAAATTAAATCGGGCGTGGATAGTGCAGGCAAAATGTGCCTTTGGGATTACCACGTTTATTATGCCGGCACGCGAGCCGCAGAACAGTTCTATGATGTTCCCAACAACCTCATGAGTTCCTACGGAGGCCTATTTGGCGGCGGGGCAAATGTTCATCCGTTCAACACCAGCACATGGCGGGCGCCCGGAGCAAACATCAATGTTTTCGCCAGGGAATCGCAGATTGATATCATGGCCGCCAAAGCAAAAATGGACCCGCTCGAATTCCGGCTTAAGAACACTTCCGACGCGAGAATGCGAAGAGTTCTGCAAACAGCTGCCGAACGATTCGGGTACAAGAGCGCTGTGGGGCCAAGCCGCCGCGGGATCGGGATCGCATGCGGAATCGATGCCGAAACCTATGTTGCTGAAATTGCCGAAATCCAGATCGATAACGGCAAGGTGAAAGTGAAGAGAATTGTCGCAGCGCAGGACATGGGCGTTGTAATAAATCCGGAAGGCGCTAAGATGCAGCTTGAAGGGTGCATCATGATGGGCCTCGGATACACTCTTTCCGAAGAACTCAATTATAAAGGCGGCAAGATTTTGACCACCAATTTTGGCGACTACCAGTTGCCCCGCTTTTCCATGCTGCCCGAGATTGAAGCCGTTTTGATCAAAAATGACGAGCTGACAGCCAAGGGGGGAGGAGAGCCGGGAATCGTTCCCGTAGGCGCGGCTGTTGGAAACGCAATTTTCGACGCCACAGGAGCACGTGTTTTCCAAATGCCCTTTACGCCAGAGAGAATAAACAAGGCGATAAAGGATATGGGAAAAGCCTAGAAGAGAAGCAAGAAGCCAGGAGCCAGAAGCCGGAAAAAATTCCGGCTTCCGGCTCCAGGCTTCTTGCTTCCAGCGTTTTTATTTGAGGCAAACCGCAATCATCAACCAATCCTCACGCTGCAGTTGACCCGCCACTTCCAGTCCTGATCGAGACAACAACTCAGCCGCTTCATCATAATCCTGGACCTGAAGGCCGGACAGGCATGCTGCCGCCCCGGAATTCAGCATTCCGGGCAACAAGCCCGTCAGTGCAGGCAGTGCCCTAATGTCAAGGTTGGCAACCACGGCGTCGTATCTGCCAAGCCCGGCAGTCTCGAACGAGGCAGTCCTCAGATCCAATTCGGAGCCAAATCCATTTACAGTCGCATACTCCATAGCGCATTCAATCGCTTCCGGATCGTTATCGATCGCAAGCGCTGAAGCCGCACCCAACCTTAGAGCAGCCATCGCAAGAATCCCGGTCCCTGTCCCAATATCCAAAATGCGCTCGCCTCCACGGATATATTGCTCCAACCATTCGAGTATCATTTGGGTAGTGGCATGGTATCCGGCGCCAAAGGCCCGTTTGGGATCGATCACAATCTCGATCCCTTCAAACTCAGGATCCCGCGCATTCCAGCTTTGCCGGATCCTGATGCGTTTTCCTATACGAATTGGCTGGAGAGACTCCGCCCAAGCCGCATTCCAATCCCGATCCGCTATAGAACGCACACTCAAATCAGCACTCGGGCTTTCAACGCCGAGACTTGCCAGCAATCGCTTCAGATCTTCCAGTATCCCGGGCCCCCATTTTTCTTCAGGCCAATATAAATATAAAACTCCATCTTTTTCCCAGCTCCCAAGCGGCTCTTCCCCTCGTATCCTTGCCAGAAGCTCACCTGAATCCAAAGCTGACCGGAGACTGACTTCGATAAATTGTTTAGGCATGGAGGATATTATTGGATTTGCAGGGGCGATTCTGTCAAGCAGGGAATTTGCTACGTTTTCTCAGGGAATGATTTTGCAATATCAAGCTGATTACTATCTTATCTGTTATTATTTATGCTTATATTGAAATTATATTCCATTTTTATTTGACAACGCCGTCAACTTTTGACATACTGTTGTTGGTCGCTGTGATTTGCAGACCTGAAAAGATCGAAGGGAATGACGAACGGACCTACGGGCTTGTTCGTTGATTTGTGAGACCAAAGCCAATTAAGTGCAACAATTAATTGGCGCCGCCGGAAAGAAGAGTTGGCGGTTGGCAGTACGGATGGCCTCCATCCCAAAAAGGAAAACGATCCGAATCGGGAAACAAAGCCACAGCGGCCTTTTTTATTTTCTCAAGAAAAGTAATAATCCTGCAGACAATTAATAAAACCTTCTATTTATGGCAAACTGGATGTTGCCATGCCCTACTGGTTCGACGGCAATAATCTGATCGGTCAATCGGCTGCAGCCGCAAGGGAGCAACCGGGAATCCGCCGGGCATTTTTGTCCACCCTTGGTTCCTACCGCGCATCGCGGGGCGGAAGATACCTTGTCTATTTTGATGGAGACGACCCGGGCAGCTCTTCCTCGCCTCCGGGCGTAGCAGTTCGGTACAGCGCCCCTCTGTCAACGGACGAAGCGATTCTGCGCCGGCTGGATGAAATCCAAAATCCCTCCGAAATCATCGTCGTTACCAATGACCGTGAGCTGATCTCCAAGTGTCGGAATGCCGGAGCCGCAACGCTCAACTGGCGCGAGTTCGATGCAAAGATGAATACCGGTCCAACCCGGCGCGGTGGAAGAACCGAACCCCAGGCCCCCATTGATGTCGAAGAGTGGATGACATATTTCGGCTTGGATAAAAAGGATGTTTAGGGCATGCGCAAAAATTACCTGGCCGTCGTTCAAAGACAAGGAGAAGATTATGGGAACCAAAAAACCGGCTTACATTGTGCGCCCTCCGACAGCTGTGCTGACCCGGGGATTCGACCCGCGGCTTTCTGTGGGATCCGCTCGCCCTGCGGTATTCCGGTCTTCGACTTATGTTTTCTCTTCGCCGGAATCCGCGGAACGTGCATTTGCAATTTCGCTGGGCCATGCGCAGCCTAATGAAAAAGAAAGTGTCGATCTCATTTATGCGCGCATTTCTCATCCAAACGCTGAAATCCTTGAGGACCAGGTGGTGCCCCTTGAGCCGGGAGCTAAAGCTTCGGCCGTTTTCAATTCAGGAATGGCTGCAATTTCGAGCCTCTTCTTTACGTTTTGTCCCCAAGGAAGCAGTTTCGTTTACACAACACCTCTTTACGGCGGCACTTACCACCTCATCCATCAGCTGCTTGAACCGTTGGGGATCCACGGGATATCTGTGCCCGCCGGCGACACCAAACAGCTGAACAGCGCCGTAGAATCCGCGCCCAATCTACGATTGATATTTATTGAAACTCCGGCAAATCCAGTTCTGACGATGACGGATATATCTTCCGCCTCAAAGGCAGCCCATAGACATCCGAATTCGCCACTGGTGGTAGTGGACAATACTTTTCTGGGCCCGACATTTCAACACCCGCTGGTTCAAAACGCTGATTTAGCTGTGTATTCGGCAACCAAGTATTTATCCGGATTCAGCGATCTTTTGGCCGGGCTTATTCTAGGTCGGGATCCTTCGCTCATAGCTCAATTGCATGGAACGAGAGCTGTTTTGGGCAACATCCTACAGGCCGATGAATGCTGGCTTCTCGACAGCCGACTGCCAACCGTATCGCTGCGAATGAACCGGCAGAGCAAGAACGCGCAGAGAATCGCAGAGGCTTTGGCGACTCATAAAAAAATTGAAAAGGTATTTTACCCTACCCTTTTTGACAATCCCGAACAGATTCGAATCCGGGACGCGCAATGCCAATTTCCAGGAGCCATTTTCTCGTTCAGGTTGCATGGAGGGAAGCGCGCAGCTTTCGATTTCCTCCGGAATCTGCAAATTGCGAGAAATGCGGTAAGCCTGGGTGGGGTCGAAACGCTGGCTTGTCACCCGGCTTCGACCACGCACTCTGAAATGAGCAATGAAGACCAGAAATTGCTCGGCGTAACCGACTCTCTCGTCCGGGTTTCAGTCGGGATCGAAGACTGGCGCGACCTTCTGCATGATTTTCACCAAGCACTGAACTCAGTTACGAATTACGAGTGACGAATTACGAATTTAAACAATACCTATTTGACAGATGGGCTGCCCCGATTACAGGATTGACTACGGGACACACTTGACACTGAGGGTAGATGACGCATCACTGCGATTCTCCAGAGCCTAAATGTTCGTTCGGCTCAGGCCCGAAGGGCCGTTAGCGAATAGCCGGCCACAAGGCCGGGGGTTAGCGATTTCGATTGAATGAGCGCTGAAAGCGCGGCACTCAAACGAAATCGCATCATAAAGTGCCGCGCCTTCGGCGCTTCGTCACCAACAACCTAATCCCGGCCTGACGGCCGG
>JAHFUH010000341.1 GCA_023265215.1 Acidobacteriota bacterium | reverse complement strand
GCAAGCCTATCATTGCGTTCCTGTTTAATGGGCGGCCCCTTTCGATCCGCAATCTCACGGCCAAGGCGCAAGCCATTTTTGAATGCTGGTATCTTGGTCAGGAAACAGGACAGGCGGTGGCGGAAGCTCTCTTCGGCGACATTAATCCCGGCGGCAAACTGCCCATTACAATCCCTCGTTCCGTCGGGCACATTCCCGCTTACTATAATCACAAGCCTGCCGCTCGCCGGGGATTTCTTTTCGATGACATAAGCCCGCTTTACGCGTTTGGGTATGGTCTTAGCTATACAAAATTTGATATATGGACTCCGAGGCTGGCAAAGGCTGCTATCCGGCGAACTGAATCAACCTCCGTCCTGGTGGATGTTACCAACAGCGGCCCGGTTCCGGGTGACGAAGTCGTGCAAATGTATATACGCGACAAGGTAAGCTCAGTGACGCGGCCGGTCAAGGAATTGAAGGGATTCAAACGGATCTCCCTGGCGCCCGGACAGACGGAGACTGTTTCCATTGCGATCGAGCCCGAGCACCTGGCTTTTTACGATATCAATATGAAATACCTTGTGGAGCCAGGTGAATTTGAGATCATGATCGGAAATTCTTCTCGGGATCAGGATCTCCAGAAAATTTTGCTGCGTGTTAAACCGTAAATAATTCAAATACTCAAAGTATCCAAAGGAATGCAGATGAGCGTTCGTATCGTTGTGGAGACCAAATCAGGTGGGCTGGAAGGCATTATTGAAAGGGATATCCATGTGTTCAAAGGAGTGCCGTATGCGGCTCCTCCCATGGGCGACTTGAGATGGCTGCCGCCGCAGCCGCTGGAATCCTGGAAGGGAATCCGGCCCGCAACCGACTACGGCTTTGTTGCACCGCAAACTCCAGTTTCTTTGCCTGGCTTGGCCATGGAATCAGAGCCCCAGAGCGAGGATTGCCTGTTCTTGAATATTTATTCCCCTGGATTGGATAATGCCCGCCGGCCGGTCCTGGTCTGGATACACGGCGGGGCATTTTCAATGGGCTCCGGTTCGCAACAGATGTACAGGAATAGCACACTTGTCTCCAATGGCGGCATAGTGCTGGTGACGATCAATTATCGGCTGGGAGTTCTTGGATTTCTGAATCTGAACGAATTGACCAACGGCAAAATTCCTTCTACCGGGAACGAAGGGCTGCAGGACCAGGTCGCGGCTTTGAGGTGGGTGAAAGAAAATATCGCGACGTTCGGCGGCAATCCGGATAACGTCACTGTTTTCGGCGAATCGGCAGGCGGGATGAGCGTGGGTTGCCTGCTGAACATGCCTGAGGCGCACGGTCTATTCCACAAGGCAATTCTCGAAAGCCCGGTGGGAGAAATGGCACGCCCGCTGGATGCTTCGGTAAAAATATCAGAGGCGTTTCTGAAAGTTCTGGGATTGAAGGCAGCCGACATTTCGGCTCTAAGATCGCTTCCCGCGGCGAAAATGCTGCGCGCTCAACAGGAGACCGCGATTATTACAGAACAGGGCGCGGCGCCTGTGGTGCCCGTGGCGGATGGAATTGTGTTGCCCCGGATGCCTTTGGAATCACTGGAAGCCGGCAAAGGATTCAATGTGCCAACTTTGATTGGCTCCAATTTGGACGAAGACAAGCTTTTTTCAATGATGAACCCGGGTGTTTACAAGATTACCGAGGATGGATTGCACAGAGCTGTTGCAAAGTACGTCGCGGAACCCGGTGTTAAAAAAGTGATTGAGGTTTACCGCAAAGGCAGGGAAAGGCGCGGAGAGCCGGTTACTCCGTTTGAGTTGTATTCTGCAATAAGCACAGATGTTATGTTCCGGAAAACAGCAATACGTATTGCAGAGGCGCAGGGGGGCTACAACTACCTGTTCTGCTGGAAGTCCCCGGCTGCCGGCGGGGCTTTGGGCGCCTGCCATGCGCTCGAACTGGGTTTCATTTTCGGCAATTACAGTGCCGATTTCGGCGGGACCGGCCCGGCAGCAGACCGACTGTCCCGGGAAATGCAGGATGCCTGGATCAGCTTCGCGCGCAACGGAAATCCAGACTGCAAAAGTCTGGGACCATGGCCGCGGTATTGTGAAAACAGGGCTTCGATGATTTTGGACAGAAAAAGCCGGATTGAAAACGCCGCGTACGAGGAAGAACGGGCTGTTTGGGAGACTGTTGAAGAACTGAAATATTCCAGCATGCCATAAACAGATATCAGCCGTCCCCACGGGACTTCCTTTCGGATGTATCCAGAATCCCGGCACTGAAGTGCCGGCCTATTATTCTTCTTGCGTCCCTATGGGACGCAGCTTGGATATTAGCTTGCCCCCATCCTGGGGACTTCATCATGCCACCCACTCTGCGGGTGGTAACTGGTAACTGGTAACTGATGGCTGATAGCTGCTATTCAAAGTGAGCGTAGGAAAAAGGAACAGATCTGGTAGGCGTCGATATATTTAAACGGCGTTTCCCCGAGCGAGTAGTGCCCGCAGGGGAGTACGACCAGCTTCAGATCGATATTCCTGCGTCGCGCCTGATCAATCATTTCCCTGGAAAACTCAGGCAGGAATGTAGTATCGCAGGTTCCGTAAATGAAGAGAGATTTTTTTTCCATACCGGCGTAACGATCCAGATAGGTGTGGGGCGCAATTACCTCCCAGCAGTCCCGCAGCTTTTCCAATTGGATGTGGCCGGCCAATCCCTGGCGTATGTGGCCTGTGGTAAGGCCGGTCCAGATTACGTCTGCAAAATAAAGGGAGAAAAGGTTGTAAACATTGGCGCGCAATCTTGCGTCATGCGCACTCGTCAGGAACGCATAGCATGAGCCGAGGCTCGTTCCGACTATTCCGAAACTTTCGTAACCTTGAGACTGCAGCCAGTCAAGGCAGGAGCGTGCGTCTATTACGGCTTGCCTCGTTGCGTCAATTGTTCGTGCTAGATTTGACGATACAGCATAATCCGCCCTATGCAATTCGGGCGGCATGCGCAGGTCGTGATATGGAATGCTGAGCCGCAGCGTGGATATCCCCAAAAGCCTCAGGGTACGGCAGAGCGCCACGTGCTGGTGTGCTTGAGCATTCCAGTGTGGTAGCACCAGCACTGCCCGTCTGCGATCGCGAGATGAGGGAAACCACTGGGCATGGACGAGGTTATTTTCAGGATAGGGAGTTTTCACTGCGGAAGTGAATTGGAGCCGGCCGTTGGCACAATGGAAATCCGTTGGGACCTGATAGGCAAAAAAAGCCGCGCTGTCGCGAACTGCGGCTTTGTTCAGCAATCCAAGGTGGGCGCCGGGATCCCCGTTTGCGGATTCGCACTGGTTTGCGCAGGGCCAGCCGCTGGTCCAATCCAGTCCCCAATCAAACGCCCTCACAACTCGGTCGGTGGTCCGGGACGCCAGCCGTGCTTCCTTTTTCTCCATATATTCCCGGTAGCGGTTGCTCAGCGCCCGGCGGGCGCGTGCAATCCATGAGTCGAATGCGGGATCTGATTTTAATTCTTTTCCCATTTTTAGAAAGCACCTCCGCCGCGCAATGGTACACGATTTTTCCAGGAAGTGAAATCTTCTGCTGCGTTCTGGGGGCCTGCGCAGAAATGGCTTCACATTCTGCTGCAGGCCCGTAAGGATGGGTGTAGAATTCGAAACGCAGCAATGTCAAATTTATCAGTGAAAGGAGCATTTCATGGAAGAGGTCATCAAGTTTCTAAATCAAAACAGACTGGGGTATCTTGCGACGGTTGATAATGGGAAGCCCAGGGTTAGGCCTTGGGGATTTATGTTTGAAGAAAACGGGAAATTCTGGTTCTGCACCAACAACACGAAAAGTGTTTACAAACAGCTCATGGAAGTTCCTTACATTGAGTTCTCATGCTCCAATCCGGAGTTCAATACATGGCTTAGGATCTCGGGAAAAATCACCTTTGCGCGCGACAAGGGAATCAAAGAAAAGATATTCCAAGCGAATCCCATGCTGAAAAATATGTATCAGTCGGCCGACAATCCCATATTTGAAGTCTTTTACCTGGAGCATGGGTCCGCTTCGATAGCGGGTTTTACGGCGCCGGAACAGAAATTCCAATTTTAGAAAAATGCCACGGATTTCATAGTGGAATCCGTGGCATTTTATATCCTCATGTCTACAATAAATTCCATAGCACCGGTTATTCTTGCCGCCGGCGATTCCACGAGAATGGGTTACCCCAAAGCGCTTCTGCCCCTGGGGAATGATTTATTTATAAATTGCATATTGAAGACGGTCCAGAAAGTTGGTTTTTCGGAGCCAACTGTTATTTTGGGAAAATCTGCAGCAATCATCGAACCACACATTGCGGATTTTGGCGTGAAAATCCTGATCAATCCCGATCCGGACCGAGGACAGTTATCGTCTATTCAAATAGCATTGACAAACCTTGGTCCGGAATTTGATGCAGCCTTGATATGGCCCGTGGACATACCTGCAGCTCCCGAGGATTTGGTGCGCCGCTTAACAGAACTCTTCATCAACTCAGGCGCTTTGATTTCTTTCCCTGTTTGCGGAGATAAGCGGGGCCATCCGGCAATATTTCACCACTTCCTTTTTCAGGAATTCATGAATGCCCCGCTGGCGGAAGGTCCCAAAAAGATTTTATTGCGGCATGAGCGAGAAACGTCGATGCTGGCGGTCCAGGAGTCCGCCAGCATCAAAGACATCGACACGCCATCCGATTACGAGGAATTGACGGGAGAGACTCTCGATTCCGCACTTGCACGGCGTCGGGCCTGAACAATCAATCTTCAGTCATGCGCAAATCGGGGCGCAGTGCGGTCTGAATCCTTTCGAAAGAAACCCGGAGACCGGAGCGCTTCAGGCTCTGGGCAAGGGCCCAAAACCCCGTATAGAGATAACCCCACTGGAACAACAGCAAAAATGGGATTACTCCGTATATTCCGATATTCCAGCAGTAGATTGTGACCGCTGTGAAGTAGAGGCCAAATGCAATTTCCACGATCGTTAAAAAACCAATATTGCATTTGTACTTCTTGCTCATCCATTCTCCCTTGTTGCCTTCCACCGAAAACTTTGGTGTCCGGACAAAAGGGGTTTCCCAGCCGATCGCCCCTTCAATAACCGCCTTGGCACCCGGGATTGTCATTCCTATTCCCACAGCCATCAACCCAGGCAAATACGCGATCCGCCTGAGCCAATCTTTGTGAAGCGCCTTTTGGGAAGTGATGTAGAAGGCTGAAACGCTGCTGAAAGAGAGAATGAAGAGCGGAAGATCGATGACGAGGAGTTCAAACCAGCCCTGGTTATAACGGACAATAAGGGCAGGGAACAGGATTAACGAGAGGATCACCATTAGCGGATACGTTATGTTCCCGGTCAGGTGATACCAGGTTTCGAGCTTTTCACCAGGAGCAAAGCTGCCTTTCAGGACCTTGACCAAAACCTTTTTGCAGGTTTGCATCGCTCCCTTCGCCCACCTGCACTGCTGCGATTTGAAGGAATTTATTTCAACCGGAAGCTCGGCCGGAACCGCCAGGTCCCGCAGAAAAACAAATTTCCAGCCTTTCATCTGGGCGCGATAGCTAAGGTCAAGATCTTCCGTCAAAGTATCGTGCTGCCAACCGCCCGCCTCTTCAATGGTTTTAATGCGCAGGATTCCAGCCGTTCCGTTGAAGTTGAAAAAACGGCCGCTCAGGAAACGTGTGAAGCTTTCAAGAACAAAATGGCCGTCAAGGAAAATTGCCTGTGTCTTGGTGAGGAAAGAGTAGCCGCGGTTCAAGTGCTCCCATCGCCCCTGGACCATTCCCACTTTAGGATCGGTGAAGAAGTGAACGGATCTCTGCAGGAAATCCGGCTCGGGCACGAAATCCGCATCGAATATTGCAACAAACTCCCCTTTAGCCGTTTTTAAACCGTTCTCGAGAGCTCCCGCCTTGAATCCGGTTCGATCTTCCCGGTGGATGTAACTGATATCGACACCGAAGCTCTGCCATCGCTCGACTGCGCTGAGGGCGATGCGCTGCGTCTCGTCCGTGGAATCATCCAAAACCTGGATGTCCAGTTTGTCTTTGGGATAGTCAAATGCGCAGACTGCGTCGATAACCCGCTCCATTACGTACATCTCGTTGTACACCGGGATTTGAACCGTTACGCGCGGCAATTCCTCGAACCGGGATTTTGG
>JAHFUH010000340.1:4757-6166 GCA_023265215.1 Acidobacteriota bacterium | reverse complement strand
TATCCGCGGGACCGAGGTTTTTTGCCGCGGCATCGGCCAGCGCGATATCGAGTTCTCGCGCCATGAAGTCGAGTTTGAGTTGGATGAGTTTATCGCTTAATACAGTCATGATTCGCTCCTTTGAGTGAGGATTAATGCGTCATAGTCGAGGAGAGACAGAGGATCGGTGGCCAGGTCGTTCAAGCGAGGATCTTTCAAACGCAGCAGAGGCTGTATATCCCGGGCAGACTGCTCCTGCATAAGGATATTGGCGATGTAATCGGCGCCAAAAGCACCGGCAGCCTGAGCTTTCCCGAGGGCGGCAAGCACGGATTCTGAGCCGTATTGACGCACCAGGATGAGGAGTTCCTTAATCTGGCGCGAAAGAGAACGATCCGTTTCGGCTAATTGGCGCAAGTAGGATTCTCCCGTTTCCCCAAGCAACAGGATTAACCGTCTTTGCGCAGCGGAGCGCTGGGCTGCAGGACGTTGTTCGAGCATCTCTTTTTCAAAACGTTCTGCTCCGAACGTCTGACCGCGACGCCAGCAACGCACATAACGGGCGACTTCGTTATCGTAATCGTAGATGGCGACCGCTTGAGAATCGGCTCTTACCGTGAGGTGGAACCCGCCGTAATCGGGATGGACACAGTAGCGATTGCCGTCAAAACATAATCGGGCGTCTTTGCGCACCCGAGGAATAGCGGTATCGCGATAGTCCGGCAGGATCGGTGGAAGAGAACCAAGGCAATCGGGACGGAACCGTTCCTCCGGAGTCTGGCGTGTTTCCCGATGGATACGTTTATTGGCAATCTGCTCCAGCCATTGCCGAACTTGCGAGTTGACATCGCCAAGATCGGTGAAGGTTCGCAGGGGCCAGAAGTTTTTCCGGAGATACCCCACACTGTTTTCAACTTTGCCTTTTTCCCAGCCCGCCGCCTTGTTGCAGTCTCTCGGGTAGAAACCCAACTCACGGGCAAATGCCAGGAACCGGGGATTGAATCGAACAATCCGGCCATCATGCTCTGCCACCGAAGTAGTCAGGTTGTCATACAGACACTCCCTGGCGCTGCCGCCCATGAACTGAAAGGCATGGATGTGACAGCGGACGAAGGTCTCAAAACATTGGCTGTGGGTAAACTCAACATAAAGCCGGCGGCTATGGCATTCAACGCAGCAGAAGGCGTAGAGCTTACGCTTATCCCCTTGATAGTCGATGGCGCCAAAATGACCCCAGTCGATTTGAAAGCAATCTCCGGGGCTGGATTCGATCCGCACATAAGCGCGCTGAGGATTGCGGATCTGACGCAAAGTCGCCACGTATTCCTGGAGAATGGACCGGCCGCCTGTGTAACCAAGAGACTGTATGCGTTGCCCGATAACGACGGAACTGGCACGGGGCCATTGATCCAGTAGTTCCCGGATTACCG
>JAHFUH010000340.1:0-4747 GCA_023265215.1 Acidobacteriota bacterium | reverse complement strand
AATCGGATTATGCAGATACTTCTTGATCGTTCGGCGGGTGATATGGAGTTGGCGTGAGATCTCACGGCCCGAGAGCTTTTGTTCATGACTCATCCGGTAAATAGCTTCGATCGTTTTGGGATCCGCAACCATCTGTACAATCCTCCTTGCAGGATCCCTGTATAGCCCTGGCCGGGTTGGACCACCAAAGCGTTGTTCTTTACAATCACGTCATAGGGCCATCTCAGATCCGCCAACTGTCTGTAAAATCAATACTTGGGAAATAGCTAAGTTGTTCTTTACAATCCCATCCAATCCCGGCCCGGTCATCCAAACCTCAGCTGGCAGCCGCTTCACGTCGATAGCCAAGTTGTTCTTTACAATCAGCGAAAGCTTCCGCTTCTGGTTTCGCCCTTGCTGCTTTTGCCGGTTTTGTTCGCAGTATTCCTCATGCATCGAGCGGTAGCGGCGTTGATACCCTGGATGATTGTCTCGCCACTTCTTCCGGCTATCGGCACATGCTTGGCCGTAATCCGAATCCGTCGCGATTTTGTTGCGATGGTAATCCCCTCGCCGGCGACGCTGGCATTCAGGTGAAAGACAAACGGCCTGTTTCGGATGGAATGGAGAAGGATCAAACGGCTTGTGACAGTAGGGACAAACAGGTTTCCTGACTTTCATTCGCTCGGGCTCCGGGCCTGAATTGGCCCGGTTATTCTTTGTCAGGAATAATCAAAACAGGAATGAAAATGAGCCGCGGCTCTATATATAGAAATTTTCTATAGAGTTTTGGTACCGCGTCCCCGCAGATCTATGCCCCGGATGGTTGTGGCAGCATTCTATTCCGGCGAAAATGGCTCCCTTTCAAACCGGCGCCCACACTTTTGGTAATAGCTGTCGTAAACTGGATTCATCTGCGCTATCTCGCCTCATATGGTGTCTATTGTAATGGAGGAGTCGTTTCGCCTTGGTATTGCGACTGGACATGGTACAGTTGCGCAAATCGCCTTCTCTTTGCAGCCCTGTGCATTCGGAGCCGTCGTACATGGCTCGAAATTCTTGGTTTCCTAGTGGCGGCTCATGTCCTGGCAGCTCAGCTTTTTTACGTGGTTAATGTCGATGAGTTTTCCAAAATTTCACTAGATGTTAAAGACGTCGGAATTATAGAAGCTGTGCTCCGCCATACAATCGTGCAAGGATGTATTGCAATAATTGCGTATTCCGGCGAAGTTGGCCACTGATTCCGGTGATGTTGGCCACTCACCGGAGCGAAGCGACGCTGGGTTGCTTTAATATTCACTCACATGGCCAACTTCCGTCAATAAAAACCAAAGTCGTATACTCAACATCATCTCCTTTCTCCTCAAAAAGAGCGGCTACTTAGTTGATCTTCGACTAAGTAGCGTGCCGGTTTGTGGTTAGGAAGGCTCAATGTCGGACGTGACCCCGGTATCAGGCGACGCGGATTCCTCGCGATTATGTTTCCATTCGTTTTCCATCCGGGTAAGTCGATAGCGAAGATACGCCCAGTATTCAGGATCAGCTTTCATTCCCTGTACCTCTTCCAGCACAGGCTGAAAGTATTTCAGGCTGCCGATCATGGTCCGGGTCTGATTGTCTCGCCAGGAAACATATTTCCTGATAGAACCAATCAGGATCACCTGTTCAATAAGTCCCAGGCTGATTCCGCTGTCAAACCATTCCCGCGCCAGAATCTCATCGGCTGCAGAGCCCGGTGTTTTAATACAAGCCCTGGCTTGCACCATTTTTCTGATTGCAGCAACAAACTCCGAGGAATCGTCCGAGGCTGGTTCCGACGCGGACCTTTGATACGGCCAGAACTCTTCAGTGATTTCCACAAAGCCATTGCCTACGGGACTGTGTCCGAACCGGAAACTACAGATACCTGCAGCCTGCATCTCCCGAAGATAAATCCGAAGGGTGTGCTGTCCCTTTTTAACATTCTTTGCCAGTTGCGTGAGGCTGCCCTCGATCGTTGCAGTGTCTCGCCGGGCGTTCAGGCAGAGGTATACAAAAAGCTTAAACGCTCCGTCGCTAAGTAGTGTCATTGCCTTCTGTACTTCGGCGCCGGCGGCAAACCATCCACGAGGATTCTTCAAGACCAGCGTTTCGTTGCTCATGCTCCCTCCTTTCCCGATGCCTGCAGAGCTTTCTTCACCGGCCGCATGGTCTCGCCTGAGAGAGCCAGTCGATAACTGTTGGAAAGAATCCGCTCCATGACGGCATCCGCCAGTGTGGGGCTGCCAATCAGGTCATGCCAGTTATCCACCGGGAACTGACTTGTCAGAACCGTGGATCGGGACCCGCCCCGGTCATCCATGACTTCCAGGAAGTGTCGTCTTTCCATTTCACTCAGCGGCGCAAGACCCCAATCGTCCACGCCGAGCACATCGACTTTTGCAAGCTTGGAAAGGATCCGGTCAAAGCTGCCGTCCGCATAACCGATGGCAAGCTGACGGAAAAACTTTGGGGCCGAAGCATAGTAAGCCGTGTAGCCTTTGCGGCAGGCCTGCTCCAGCAGTGCACAGCATAGATAGGTTTTGCCGAGGCCGGAGGCCCCGCTGATGGTTATATTGTGATGTTGCTTGACCCAGTCGCAGGAAGCCAGACTGCGCATCATAGATTTGTCCAGCTGTCGCTGATGCCGGTAGTTGATGTCTTCCATGGATGCCGGCATTTTCAAACGGGCCTTGCGGAGGCGGGAAGTCACCGCGCGATTTTCGCGCCAGAGCCACTGTGCATCTACCAGTATGGCGAGCCGATCCTCAAAGCTGAGCGAAGCCGCTTCTGGATTCTTGATCTGCTCCTGAAGAGCCTGAGCCAGGCCATGCAGTTTCAGACTATAGAGTTTATCAAACGTTTGTTCTCGCATCAGGCCTCCGCCTCCTTTCCGTAGTAGCTTGCTCCACGGACGTTGGCATGGATCTCCTGATGAGCTGCAGGAATGTCCGGTTCTTCCAGCGGTTGTCGATCGAAGCCGGTCGCAAGCATCGATTTGATGCTGCGGTAGGAACAGGCGTTCATGGCTACGGCCCGATGACAGGCTGCTTCGAGGCGTTCGTTTGTGTAACGGTTCCCAAGACGAAGCACTCCGAGACAGGATCTATAGCCAAGCTCCGGATGTTTTCGGGACTTCATGATGCGTTCCAGCAGAGTTGCCGTGGATGGACCGATGGCTCTCCCTTTTTCCGTGAAGCGCGCAATGGTCCACTCCAGGTCTTGATGCTTTTTCGGACGGTGTTCGGACAGGGTGCTGTGTTTTCCGGCAATATTGCTCCGAACGTGAGTTGCGATTCGATGCCCCTTTCGAATGATCTCAATGCTGGTCTCAAGGATGCGAGCTTCAACTTCCTCGTGAACGTATTGATAGGGAACGCTGTAGTAGTGTCCCTCGATCTCAACGTGATAATCGATATTCACCCGAACGGTCTTCCACCTCACAAACGGGAATGGCTCGGAGGGCAAGGGTTTAAGCATCGGCTTTTCCAGAGACTCAAACAACTTGGCCCTTGTGGTGTCCAGCTTGCGAAACTTGCGATTGTTCAGCCGGACCAGCAATGTACGGATCGCTTCATTCAGTTCGGCGAGGCTGAAGAAGGTGCGATGACGCAGCGCGGCCAGAATCCAGCGCTCGACAATCAGAACGCCGGCTTCCACTTTGGCTTTGTCCCGCGGTTTTCGGACTCGGGCCGGAATCACGACCGTGCCATAGTGAGCGGCCCAGTCCCGGTAAGTCGGATTCAGATCCGGCTCATAGTAGCAGGGATCATTGATGCCGGTTTTCCAGTTGTCCGGGACCGTGACAGTAGAAATACCTCCGTAAAACTCAGCAGCCCGATTATGGGATCCAATCCAGGAAACAAGATCGCGTTTCCAGGTTGCCTCGGCATAGGTATAGTTGCTGGCGCCGAGGACGGCAACGAAGATGGAAGCTTGCCTGACCTCGCCGGTTTCCTGGTTGATAATGGGCACGGTTTGCCCGGCATGGTCTACAAACATCTTCTCGCCGGCATGATGCTCCTGGCGCAAAACCACATCGACCTTCCGCATCCATCGCCGGTAGAGTTCACAATACTGACTGTATTGATAACCTTCGGGATTGGCTTCTTTATACTCGTCCCAAAGCAACTGCAGGGTCACGTGTTTGTGCCGGCGCAGCTGCTCGTGGATCCAGACAAAATCCGGTGTTGCAGCCTTGGGTATTGGTATTTTGGTAACGACGGGCGGAAACAATAGCTCTTCCAGGGCCTCGTCTTCCAAATCAGGCACCAAAGGCCATGTATGCAGTCCGGCCTGCCTGGCTCTGAAAACATAATTGGCAACGCTGCTTCGGGGAATGGAACAACTGCGGGCGATCTGGCGGTCTTTTAACCCAAGACCAAACTTTAAACGTAAAACTTCTCGTATCTTGCGCATGGACAATCTCCGTGCTGGCATCAGGTCCCTCCTCTGTAGGGAGGAACCTTACCAGCGGTTGCCCAGCGCCGCTTACAGTCTCAAAAAGATTCCGGCATGTTGGCCGTTCATTCCGGAGCGATGTTGGCCACCCATTCCGGCCCATCCGGAAAAGTGGCCAACTTCCCACCGGAACAGGTGGCCAACTTCAGTCCGGAATCAGTGGCCAGCTTCCGATCGGAATCGATGGCCAACTTGGTCCGGAATACGCAATAATCATTGTTATATTTGCAGCAGCTCGATTCATCCGGCATTTATCAGGTCTCCGTTCCTATAGAATGATCGCCACTAC